>DATFAH010000064.1:0-4069 GCA_035254805.1 Caryophanales bacterium
GGTAAGCCGTATGCCTTAGTAGGGCATGTACGGTTTGATAAGGGGGAAGCCTTGAGAAAGGTTTCCCTACTTTATTAAATGGATGGTATTTGTTTGGAAAAACAATGAAAAAAACCGCAATTTTGACTATAAGTGATTGAAAACAGTGGCACTTCTGTTTTAAAATCTTTATTTAACCGTTATAATAATAGAAAATAGGAATTGTCCTTTGTTAACTTTTATCGCTGGAAATAAATGGTTTTGAAAGGTTACAAAGCGTTCAGGAAATGAAAGTAGGGGAGAATCATGGGCGTACCCATCGAAGGTGAACCAATACAAATACATAGCTATAAACATAATGGAAACATACACCGGGTTTGGGAAGAAACAACCGTTTTAAAAGGGACGCAAAATTTAGTGATTGGTGGAAATGATCGTACGCTTGTGACTGAATCAGATGGAAGAACTTGGGTTACTCGGGAACCTGCAATCTGCTATTTTCATTCACAGTACTGGTTTAATGTTCTTGGAATGCTTCGTGAAGATGGAATTTATTATTATTGCAATATAAGCTCTCCGTTTATTTTTGACGGGGAAGCACTGAAATATATTGATTATGATTTGGATATTAAGGTGTTTCCTGATATGACATTTAATTTATTGGATGAAGATGAATATGAGCGCCATCGCAAGGAAATGAAGTACCCTGAAGTCATTGATCAAATCCTAAAAAGGAATGTAGACACTCTAATTCGCTGGATTCGCCAGCGGAAAGGTCCATTTGCTCCAGATTTTGTAGATAATTGGTATGAACGTTATTTGACCTATCGACGTTAATCAACCGTTCATGGTGAACCCCTGTTGATTCACGGTTGATCAACAGGTTTTATTTAGCTTATAAGAACGTTTAACTATTTTAACGCACTAAAGGATTTGATGCAGGTTATTCATAATCAACTTTCAAATCGCACGACGGACAGGATGTCCTAGTCAGGCGAGTGCCGCAGGACGCGGCTGAAACGAGCGTGGAAAGTGCAACTAGGCAATCGCCGGCACCAAGGCTTGGCGCTAGCCAAGTTTTCTTTATGGGGAAAAAGGGGGAAGTTCGCCTGAATAGTATTCGCAGGTATCTTCAATTTGTAAAACCATATCGGCTGCAAATTATCGGGACCATCATTATTGGACTTATCAAATTTGCTATTCCACTTATTATTCCACTCCTCATTAAGTATGTAGTCGATGATATTATCGGAAATGACGCACTGACTCAGAATGCCAAAGTTTCAAAATTATTTTTTATTATGATTACAATGGTTATTGTTTTTGTGATCTTTAGGCCGCCAATTGAATATTACCGCCAATATTTTGCACAATGGACTGGTAATAAAATTCTTTATGATATTCGCGATAAACTGTACAAACATATCCAAAATCTAAGCTTTAAATATTATTCTAATACCCGTTCAGGAGAAATTATTTCAAGAATGATCAACGATGTTGAGCAAACGAAAACCTTTGTGATCTCTGGGTTGATGAATCTATGGTTAGATATTGCGACCATCGTTATTGCAATTATTTTAATGTTTTCCATGAATGTTTCCCTAACGATGATCTCTATACTACTGTTCCCCCTTTACGCTTTTTCGGTCAAATATTTCTTTGGGAACTTACGAAAGCTGACAAGAATTCGTTCACAAGCACTTGCTGAAGTTCAAAGTTATTTGCATGAAAGAGTTCAAGGAATGGCTGTTATCAAAAGCTTTGCCATTGAAAAACATGAACACAAACAATTTGATAAACAAAATAACAACTTCCTAGATAAAGCATTGCAGCATACAAGCTGGAACGCGAAGTCCTACGCAGCTGTCAATACGATTACAGATATTGCCCCGTTAATTGTAATTGGCTACTCAGCCTACTTAGTTATTCAACATGACCTCACATTAGGAACAATGGTGGCTTTTTTTGCTTATATTGATAAGCTATATAATCCACTCAGAAGACTTGTCAACTCATCGACAACCATTACCCAGTCATTTGCATCCATGGATCGTGTTTTTGAATTGATGGATGAAAAACAGGATATTATTGATTTGCCTAATGCGGTGGAATGTAATGGTGTGTTAGGGGATATCGAATTTGAAAATGTTTCGTTTTCCTATGGTGAAAAGGAAGAAACGGTTCTAAAAGATATTTCACTAAAAGTGAAAAAAGGAGAAACGATCGCACTTGTTGGAATGAGCGGGGGAGGGAAGTCAACGTTAGTCAGCTTAATACCGCGATTTTATGATATAACAGAAGGAAGAATTTTATTAGATGGGGCGGATATCCGGTGCTATAAAGTTCAAACCTTACGAGATAAAATTGGCGTGGTCTTTCAGGATAATATCCTATTTAGTGAGTCCGTAAAAGAAAATATTTTACTTGGAATGCCTAATGCATCTGACGATGAAGTGGTTCGGGCTGCCAAAGCTGCAAATGCTCATGAATTTATCATCAATCTGCCAGATGGTTATGACACTAAAGTAGGAGAAAGAGGGGTCAAGCTTTCAGGCGGTCAAAAGCAACGGATTGCCATCGCGAGAATTTTTCTGAAAAATCCTCCTCTAATCATTTTAGACGAAGCAACCTCCGCCCTTGACCTAGAAAGTGAACATCTAATCCAAGACTCTCTGAAAGATCTAGCAAAGGATCGCACGACCTTTATTGTGGCACATCGGCTATCAACAATTACACATGCCGATCGGATTATTTTGATTGAGTACGGGGAAATTGCCGAAGTGGGCTCACATGAAGAACTAATGAATAAACAAGGAAATTACTTCAAACTATTCCAAGTCCAGCAGTTAGAAACAAAAGAAACCGAAGCAGTCACATAACTGCTTCGGTTTTTTGTTTGCTATAAAGTGAAATTGTATTAGAAAAACAAAGGCATTCGCCTAAAGATTTGGTGAATGCCTTGATTTTAAGAATAGTCTAAGAAGGAATAAATTGACAATTTATCGAATTTAATATAGTGAATTATTAAACGCTTATTAACGGAAATGGAGGGGAAGAAAATAAAAGAAATTCATTATCTCAAGCTAAATGTTTATTTACTATTCGTAATTATTCCGCTATCCGTTCTTGGATATTATTTTGCTGTCCACAATGAATCATTGTTTTTCTTGTATGAATGGCTGCTTGTGGCATTAGTCATTGTTTCAATTCTATTCTCTATTAAAAATATAGTCTCAATCAAAAATGAACGAAAGTGGATTGCTATTTCTATATTAGCTTTTTTAATTCAATTTTCAGTACTTGGATTATTTTTGGGGCCACTTTCAAACAAGTTAATGATTTACGTTTTCTATGTTGTTGCAATTCTTTCTTTTGTTATTTTTATAATATCAATAAGAAAAAACAAAATTTTAAAAACTATCCCGATAGTCTTCATGATATTAACAGGGATCTTCACGTTATATATGGTATTTATTAACGCAATGTGGGGAAATGGATTTTAAATTGAAGCACCTATTTTGTTTTATTAATACTTTTTGTTACCCAGTGGGAGTTAATGTAAATTCCGATGTAGTTTAGAATGCCAAAATGAGTGCCAATTGGAATTAAAACGACTGAAGGAGAAGGAAAATCAGGACTTCGATCGCTTAAAGGTGTTCTAAGCGACCGAAGCATTAAGAAAATCAAGGTTCCGGTCGCTTAAAGGGGTTCTAAACGACCGAAGCGTTAAGAAAATCAAGGTTCCGGTCGCTTAAAGGGGTTCTAAACGACCGAAGCGTTAAGAAAATCAAGGCTCCGGTCGCTTAAAGGTGTTCTAAGCGACCGAAGCGTTAAGAAAATCAAGGTTCCGGTCGCTTAAAGGTGTTCTAAGCGACCGAAGCGTTAAGAAAATCAAGGCTCTGGTCGCTTAAAGGTGTTCTAAACGACCGAAGCGTTAAGAAAATCAAGGCCACAGTCGCTTAAAGGTGTTCTAAACGACCGAAGCATTAAGAAAATCAAGGCCACGGTCGCTTAAAGGGGTTCTAAGCGACCGAAGCATTAAAAAAATCAAGGTTCCGGTCGCTTAAAGGTGTTCTAAACGACCGAAGCG
>DATFAH010000065.1:0-6662 GCA_035254805.1 Caryophanales bacterium
ACGAAGCATCTTCAGACTTTAAAAGTTCACCAACGCATTCAAAAGCAACTTGGAATGTTAAAAGAATTCAAGTTTGAACAAGGTACATACTCGATTGAATTAAGTGGAAAAATGAGTACAGCAAAGCTTGAATTGCAAGAAAACCGTGTAATAATTGTGGCTGAAGGAACCTATGAAGCGGAGACGATCTTTTTCGAAGTGCTTAGAAAATGTGAGCCATTTTTTCTAGCAATCGATCTGGAACACGAACGTTATGGCTGGCTAAAGCCATTGAAAGAAAGAAAATTTGTTTAATTAAAACGAGATGTTGTATAATGGCGTGGTTTCTAGTACACTGTATGTTAGACAACATGAAGGAGGAAATTTAATGGGTATGTACATTCTAGTAGGTATACTAGCATTAGCAGCTGGTGTGGCTCTAGGATTTTTCATTGCTCGTAAATATATGATGAGCTATTTAAAGAAAAATCCACCAATCAATGAACAAATGTTAAAAATGATGATGATGCAAATGGGCATGAAACCATCGCAAAAGAAAATCAACCAAATGATGTCAGCAATGAACAAACAGCAAACAAAATAATTTGGACAAGCACTCAGATAATGAGTGCTTTTATTGTGTCGCCAAAACAGTTAAAAATCTTTCGTATTTTTCGAATTTTTGATAAAATAAAAACTCACGAATGAAATGCCATTTATTATATAGCCGAGTACACATATGTGCTGAACGATGAACTGACCATTGGGCAGCTAATTTCTTTTACCACTTATTTAAGCCTATTGATCTGGCCCATACTTGCCTTCGGGTGGCTTTTTAACATTGTGGAAAGAGGTCGCGCTTCCTATGATCGCGTGGCTTCCCTATTAGCGGAACCAGTAGAAATCATCGACTAGGCAGGGGCGAAGGATGTAATGCCAAGCGGAGACATCGAATATCAAGTGAAGGTTTTTACCTATCCTGGTGAGACCCATCTGGCGCCAAGAGATCTTTCTTTTACATTAAAAAGACTGTTTTGGCCACGATGATTCAAGGTGTTTTTTTATTAATCGGTATTTTTATCGCAATGTTTATTTTAAATGTGAAGCTTGCTTTGTTTTGCCTTGTTTTTATTCCGGGCTGGTACTTCAGGACCCATTTATGTTTTTCGGGACAATTAAGGATAATATTCGCTTGCACGATCAAACCATGACTGACCAAGAGATTGAAGAGGCAGCCCAATTCGTCCAGGCTCATTCATTTATTGAAAAGCTGGATGGAGGGTATGAACATCAAGTAGTGGATAGAGGAGCAACCTTCTCAAGTGGTCAACGGCAATTAATTGCTTTTGCAAGAACGATCGCCACAAATCCGAAAATTCTTGTTTTGGATGAAGCAACCGCGAGTATTGATACGGAAACAGAGGAAGCGATCCAGACCGCCTTACAGAAAATGCGCAAAAACCGAACAACGATTGTCATCGCCCACCGGTTGTCCACAATCCAGGATGCTGATTTAATTCTCTCGTCCTGCATAAAGGAAAAATCGTCGAGCGAGGAACCCATCAAGAGCTGCTTACATTAGTCGGGCTTTATTACAAAATGTTCTTACTGCAAAATGGGAAATGGATGTGGTTTATTGATTTTTTTCTGGGAGGAGAAAGACGAATGGATAAGGGCTTGCTGGATTTTCTAATTAAGGCTAAGATTGCAACATACGCTTCCAAAGGGAATAATGCTTCTGTTAAACCATTAATGGAGGGGTCTCGGCAATTAGAATTTCAAGATGGGGATTTTTTCTATAGAGATATTTACTTCGGTATGAGTTATTTTATCGGGCAAGAAACCGTTTATCATTTTGGAAATCCCATTTGGTCAATGTCTTACGCCGGGGGTGTTGAGAAGCAATATGAAATTGAATTTGTGCAGGAGGTTTATGCATTTCTCCGAAAATCAATGAGAATGATAACATCTGAATCTCCATTTCGTGGCCCGAAAGAGTTTATAATGGAAGATTTTTTCTATAGTGATGCTCATTCTGGGAATCTAAGTCAATTTGTTGGGGAAGAAACAATTACCTTTCGAAATAAAGAAGTCTATCGATTGAATTACTCTGGAGGCTATATCCGATAATTTTTAAAAATGTCTAAGTTTAAGATATATGAAAAATAAATCTATGGGAGGAGTTATTGTGTTATCGCATAAAGGTACAGAAACAATCAATACTGATCGACTATTACTCAGAAGATTTGAACTAGATGACGCAAATCAAATGTTTAAAAATTGGGCAAATGATTCTGAAGTAACAAAATTTTTAACATGGGAACCCCATAATAGTTTAGAAGTAACGAAAGAAATTATCGAGATGTGGGTAAACAATTATAAAGATACTAACACTTATGAATGGGCGATTGAACTAAAAGAAATAGGAGAAGTGATTGGTAGCATTTCCATAGTGGAGTTAGATGAAAAAAACTATGCTTGTGAAATAGGTTATTGTTTATCAAGAAAATACTGGGGCAAAGGCATCATGAGTGAATCACTTAAGGCAGTTATTGACTATTTATTTTCTGAAATTGGGTTTAATCGAATTTGCGCCAAATACGACATAAATAATGTGGCGTCAGGGAAGGTCATGGAGAAAAGCGGTATGAAATATGAAGGAACGTTAAGGCATGTTAAGATACGTGATCATAACGAGTTCTATGATTTGGCACTATATGCAATTTTAAAAAATGAATGGTTAATGAGCAAGAAGCTATCATAATTTAGAAATTCGTTTAGGAAAGAAATAATAGACTTCCTTAAAAATAGACCGAAAAAATAAAAGCCTGGTAAGACGTCAGGCTTGATATATGTGAGTGACTTATTTAGTTATATAAAATCGATTGTATTCATTTAATAGATGATCTAGTTCTTGACTATAGCGAATGGAGATGGATGAACTTAAGCCATATTTAATGGCCATTTGAATCAATTCTGCCCGCTTTTGTTCAATTATGGCAAGCAATTCATGTTTTAGCACGGTTGAGATATCCTTTCTGGAGAAGCTCCTTCATTCTAATGAATTACCAAAACTAGTAACTATTTTACTAGTATAGACTAACTTGGGAAAAAATTCAAAAGATATTTATGAATAAATATTAAGAGTTTTTATCGGTGTATACAATCAAAATAAATATTGTCATAGTATAGACAAAATATAATGGTGACACAAAATATTCATAACGAATTTAATATATTTTAAGTGGAACATTTGTTAAAATGAAAACGAAAAGACTATAGTAGGGGTGTTAAGATGGCTGATGTAAATGTATTTTTAGCATTCGGTGCCGGTTTTTTAAGTTTTATTTCCCCGTGCTGTTTACCGCTATATCCAGCATTTTTATCGTATATTACAGGGATGTCAGTTGGAGAGTTGAAGAGCGATAATGTGATGCTGCAAAAACGGAGCCTTCTACATACTCTATTTTTCTTAATCGGTTTTTCGGTGATCTTTATCGCGATTGGTTTTGGAACAACATTTGTTGGAAACTTCTTCAGGGAATATCAAGACTTGATCCGTCAACTAGGCGGAATCTTCATTGTTTTCTTTGGATTAATCATTGTAGGTATTTTTAAGCCAGAATTTATGATGAAGGATCATCGCTTTGAGTTTAAACACCGTCCATCAGGATATGTTGGTTCATCCCTAATTGGAATGGCTTTCGCAGCTGGTTGGACCCCTTGTACAGGACCTATTCTTTCAGCAGTTATCTTACTTGCTGCCTCAAATCCAGGTTCAGGTGTCTTATACATGTCGCTCTATTCACTAGGTTTTGCAATTCCGTTTTTCATTTTATCATTCTTTGTCGGTCGTCTGAAATGGATCCGGAAGAACAGCGCGCTCATCGTCAAAGTCGGTGGCTATATTATGATTGTAATGGGAATTATGCTTTTCTTTGATTGGATGACGAAAATTATTTCCTTCTTCCAAAGTCTAACTGGTGGGTTTTCAGGTTTTTAAAGTGCAAATTATTTGAAGTTCAGGCTTGTTTTTGTTATATTTAACTATACGATTCTAAAAAATTATGATTCTAATTTTGAGTATACTAGCGATCGGTTAACACTCTTTAATCATAGGTGCTAGGGGGAAATTTCGTTGGCAAAAATATTAATTGTAGACGATGCAAAATTTATGAGGACAACTTTAACAAATATTTTAATAAAAGCCGGTCACGAAATCGTCGGAGAAGCAGAAAACGGAAAAACAGCTGTTAGCTTATACCGGACAACCCTGCCAGATTTAGTAACAATGGATATTACTATGCCGGAAATGAGCGGACTTAAAGCAACCAAACTGATCAAGGAAGAATTCCCTGATGCTAGAATTATAATGTGTTCAGCAATGGGTCAGCAAAAAATGGTTGTGGAAGCCATCGAAACCGGTGCGAAAGATTTTATTGTTAAGCCTTTTGATGAAAACAGAGTGATTGAGACAATCAATAGGGTGTTAAAATAATAAACCATTTAGGGAATCTCCTATAATGGTTTTTCATTTTTTTGGTGGAATTCCCTATAAACAATTTGTAAAAGTCATTAACTTTATTGTATGATTTGAAATATAATAAGAATGATTTTAATTAGACAAGGAATGAAGATTATATGAATTTGGTAATTGCTTCTTCAATCGGTGCAGTTTGCATGGCTATTTTTGCCTTGTTTGTACGAATGAAAGCGGCTAAAAAGCCTGCCACAGTAAAGAAAATTATTTTGCCACCTGTATTTATGTCAAGTGGAGCAATGATGTACATTTCTCCACAATTCCGATTAACCGGAATGGAAATTCTTGAATCAATTATTGTAGGAATTCTTTTCTCGATTTTATTAATTAAAACCTCATCATTCGAAATTCGAGATAATGATATTTATTTGAAACGATCAAAGGCTTTCTTTTTTATTCTAATGGGGCTATTTGTCGTCCGACTTATCGCAAAATCCCTCCTCAGTTCAACGATTGATTTCGGACAGCTAAGCGGAATGTTCTTCTTCCTAGCCTACTGCATGATCGTACCATGGCGTGTTACGATGTATGTGAAATTTAAAAAGCTATACAATCAGCTTCATGGCATAAAAGCTTAAGAGAAAAGTGGAACACTGATCCTTATTGGATTGGTGTTTTTTTATCGGAGCAAAAAAGGGGAAAATAAAAACCGTTCAAAGGAACGGTCTAGAATAAATGTTCAAATGGAGCTGTATCAATATTTTTCTCTAGCAGCTTTTTTCGTAAAAATTTATGATCTCTTTTCGGCGTTGCTTGGATGTACCCTTTAATGACAAGGTCTTCGGTAATTTTTGGAGCTTTCTCTTTTAAGGCAATTTCACCAATTTTTCCAGCAATTTTATGCCGGGCCACATCTCGGAAAAGCTCAGGAACAGGACTAACTAAATCTTCAAGGAGCGCTTTTTCCTCGTCATGCCAAAGGTGACGCGATTCATTGACAAAATGCTCTTCCCAATCCATATCAGACTTACCGTCTGCCTTCGGAATTTTCTTAAGGAACTTTCGAAACATAAAAAATCCGCCGATTGCAGATGAAACAATCAAAAAAGCAGTCCAAAACAAAATAAACCATAAAAACCAACCATGAAGCATTCTTTTCACCTACAAAATCAAGTTGTTGTCTGTATGTAGATTCTATCATAATATCCGAAAAACAAACATCTAAACTTGCCAATAGTGTGAAAGGGGTTGTAAGATTCAAGGCTTTTCTAGTATAATAATAATGTCAAAAACACGGGGCTGATTGGGGTGCTGGTGCCCTCCGCGGTCTTCAAAACCGTCTGTGACCTGCGTGCCAGGTCAGCTGGGTTCGATTCCCAGGTGGTCCCGCCAATCTTGATATATAAGGGTTTCTCACGATTCCTGTTGTACATAGACCAGAGGGCACTCGGTCTTTTTTTATTGGGTGGTGCCCAAAATGGTGCCATCCACACCACGGTGCCCCTTAAACTTTTATTCAAGCAAATTATTTAGGGTTTCAACCGCTATTCCTTCAATAGAATCCGTCACATGAGAATAGGTATCCAATGTGATCTGAATTTTAGAGTGTCCTAAGCGGGCGCTCACGATTTTAGGATTGACATTTTCCTTCAATAATATGGTCGCATGAGAATGACGGTTATGGTGAGCTCACCATTATCGACATTATGTGGAGTCAAGTATTATGGAGTGTCTTAAATATTTTTTCTAAATATCTAAGGATTTATATCATAACACTCTCCATAATAAAGCATACTTATCCTATCTTAAAAGAAAGGATGAGTATTTATTATGGATGAGTTACAACCGATCAAAAATGCGATTAAGGAAGTCCTCAAAATAATGGCAGAAAAAGAGTACGCCATTTCTACCATTAAAAACCAACGATGTTTACTGAACAGCCTCCTAAAATTTATGGAGAAAAACAACTTCACTGAATTGAACGAAGAAATTGCAATGATTTTCATAAAACAAAAAACAGGGACGGAAATGGATGGATTCTGGGGACGCTTTGACCGCAAAACAAACAGAGTCCTGAAGCCGGTACAAAATGTCCTTTATTATCTTAAACATGGAGATTTAACTTTTTTTATCCGTCCACATAATCAGCCATTTGTTTGTCCCCCAGCTTTTGAAAAAGAGTATCAGAGCTTCCAGAATGAAT
>DATFAH010000066.1:0-4752 GCA_035254805.1 Caryophanales bacterium
GTGAAGCTGCCTATTTAAATTGTCCCATGACAGAAGAAGAGTTTAATCGGTTTTATGAAGCGTTAATTTCGGCGGAAACCGCTCCTGTGAAGGAATTTGAGAAAGAAGTCTTCTTTGAAGGCTGTATGCCTATAGAAGTGATGGCAAAGCGCGGAATAAAGACCATGCTCTTTGGACCGATGAAACCTGTGGGTCTTGAGGATCCCAGAACAGGTAAGAGACCGTTCGCTGTCGTCCAATTGCGGCAGGATGATGCTACTGGTTCCTTATTTAATATTGTTGGTTTTCAGACACATCTTAAATGGGGTGCACAAAAAGACGTGATCCGTTTAATTCCTGGATTAGAAAATGTTGAAATCGTCCGCTACGGTGTTATGCATCGAAACACATTTATTAATTCCCCAAAATTATTAAAAGCAACGTATCAATTTAAAAACCGTGATGACCTATTTTTTGCCGGACAAATGACCGGGGTTGAAGGCTATGTGGAATCAGCTGCTAGTGGATTAATTGCAGGGATAAATGCAGCTAGACTTGTTCTTGGGCAAGAACCTGTAGAATTTCCGGAAGAAACCGCAATGGGCAGTATGGCGAGATATATAACAACTGCAGATTCTAAACATTTTCAGCCAATGAATGCAAACTTTGGATTGTTTCCAGAGCTACCGGTGAAAATAAAAGGTAAACAAGAAAGAAATATGCAGCATGCTAACAGAGCATTAGAAAAAATTCAAAACTTTATGAAAATTTTGTAAAATTAGTTGCATGAGATTTTAAAGTGTGTTAAGCTGTATTAGCCTTTACGAGGTGAGCGGATTTGGGGAATGTGAACGTTTTTTTAAAGATGTTTAAAGAATATTTACAAATAGAGAAAAATTATTCAAAATATACAATTGAACATTATCATCATGAAATCAGTGATTTCTTTTTGTTCATGTCTGAACAAATAATTGGTAATGTAAAAGATGTTCAATACCAAGATGCAAGGCTTTATTTAACAAAATTATTTGAGCGAAAGCTTGCTAGAAAAACGATTGCGAAAAAAATTTCTTGTTTAAGAAGTTTTTATAAATTTTTGCTCAGGGAAAAGATTGTTGAAGAAAATCCTTTTGCACTCGTAAGTATTCCTAAATCCGAAAAAAGATTGCCAAGGTTTTTTTATGAGGATGAGCTTATCCAACTGTTTTGCACCTCGGAAAATGTGACACCATTAGGGATTCGAAACAAAGCAATATTGGAGATTCTATATGCGACAGGAATTCGTGTCAGTGAATGCTGTGAAATCCAAATAAAAGACATTGATTTTTACTTATCTACCATTCTCGTTCACGGAAAAGGCGGTAAGGAACGGTATGTACCTTTTGGCAGCTTTGCAAAAGCATCGCTCTTACACTACATAAATGATGGTAGAAATAAGCTGATAACAAGTAAGAATCAACATAACATCTTATTTGTTAATCATCGTGGTGGGCCGTTAACGACAAGAGGTGTGCGAAAAATACTAGATGGGATGTTTGAAAAATCTGCATTAAATGGGAAGATTCATCCTCATATGTTGAGGCATACTTTTGCAACACATATGCTAAACAATGGTGCGGATTTACGTTCTGTTCAGGAATTGCTAGGTCATGCTTTCCTGTCTTCTACACAGATTTACACGCACATAACAAAAGAACATTTACAAAAAACGTATATGGACCATCATCCGAGGGCATAAATGAATACGTTTTTAAGTATTATCAATAGAGTTACCAATTACTTTTTTAACCTGACCTATTATTTTGAGTTAAGCCTTAAGTATTTAACCCTTGACTTCAAAAGGAGGAATAATCATGTTGCCTGAATTTCATGCTACAACGATTTTTGCCATTCAGCATAAAGGTGAATGTGCCATGGCTGGAGACGGTCAAGTGACTTTTGGAAATGCAGTTGTTATGAAACATACAGCAAGGAAAGTCAGAAGGATTTTTAATGGTAAAGTTTTGGCGGGATTTGCAGGCTCTGTAGCAGATGCCTTTACTCTTTTTGAAATGTTTGAAGGAAAATTAGAGGAGTATAATGGGAATCTTCAAAGAGCTGCGGTGGAATTAGCCAAACAGTGGAGAAGCGATAAAGTTTTAAGAAAACTTGAAGCTATGCTTATTGTCATGAATAAAGAGCATTTATTACTAGTATCTGGAACAGGTGAGGTAATCGAACCTGATGATGGAATTTTAGCAATTGGTTCTGGCGGAAATTATGCACTTTCTTCTGGGCGAGCATTAAAACAATTCGCAGGTGACCATTTGTCTGCAAAAGAAATTGCCAAAGCTTCCTTGGAAATTGCTGCCGATATATGTGTATACACGAATCACAATATTATCGTAGAAGAGATATGATTGGGAAGGAGCCTACAAATTCATGGGAAAGACAACGAATTTAACACCTCGCCAAATTGTTGAACGTCTTGATCAATTTATTATTGGGCAAAAAGATGCAAAAAAGGCAGTAGCAGTCGCACTTCGCAATAGGTACCGCCGTGGATTACTAAGTGAAAAAATAAGAGATGAAGTCATTCCGAAAAATATCCTTATGATTGGGCCAACTGGTGTCGGAAAAACAGAAATAGCCCGAAGAATGGCGAAACTGGTTGGTGCTCCATTTGTAAAAGTTGAAGCGACAAAATTCACAGAAGTAGGTTATGTAGGCCGAGATGTTGAATCGATGGTTCGTGACTTAGTTGAAACTTCAATCCGTTTAGTGAAAGAAGAAAAGATGCTAAGTGTTAAGGAACTAGCTGAAGAAAGTGCGAATAAAAGACTTGTTGATTTGCTTGTTCCAAGTGCAAAAAAATCGAATTCCTATAAAAATCCACTTGAAATGTTATTTGGCGGGGGAAATTCACAAACAGAAGATGAACAACATCAATCTGAGGATTTTTCAACCTATGAAAAACGGAAAATTGTCAAAGAAAAACTTGCATTAGGTCAACTTGAGGACGAATTGGTTATAGTTGAAGTAGAGGAACAGGCGCCATCTATGTTTGATATGCTGCAAGGTTCAGGTATGGAACAAATGGGGATGAATATGCAAGATGCATTCAGCAGCTTAATGCCAAAACGCCGAAAAAAAAGAAAAGTTTCTGTCCGTGAAGCAAGAAACATTTTAACGAATGAAGAGGCTGGTAAACTTATTGATATGGATGAAGTGACACAGGAAGCAGTTTATAAAGCAGAACAAACTGGAATCATTTTTATCGATGAAATTGATAAAATTGCTAGCAAAAATTCAGGAGGTTCTTCTGCCGATGTGTCCCGTGAAGGTGTTCAAAGAGATATCCTTCCGGTTGTGGAAGGTTCAACGGTTGTAACGAAATATGGATCCGTAAAAACTGACCATATTTTATTTATCGCAGCTGGTGCTTTCCATATGGCAAAACCATCTGATTTAATCCCTGAACTCCAAGGCCGTTTTCCAATTCGGGTAGAATTAACAAAACTTACAGTAGATGATTTCTTCCGGATTCTAATTGAACCAGATAATGCATTAATTAAGCAATATCAGGCATTATTAGAAACAGAAGGTATACAAATAGACTTTTCTGACGAAGCTATTCGTAGAATAGCTGAAGTGGCATTTGATGTGAATCAAAATACTGATAATATAGGTGCTAGACGTCTTCATACAATTCTTGAAAAGCTATTAGAGGACCTATCTTTTGAAGCTCCTGATATTACATTAGATAAAATCACCATCACTCCGCAATATGTGGAAGATAAGCTTGGTGTGATATCAAGAGATAAAGATTTGAGCCAGTTTATTCTTTAATTAATTAGACTTATCCTCTTAACACAGGAATATTATAATCCAAAAATAGAAATTAACTTAACAATTGTTGCAGTTAAATAGGAGGAAGAAACAATGGATTTATTAACAAAAACTAGAAAAATAAATGTTTTATTACAAAAAGCAGCCGGTAAGCCAGTAAACTTTAAAGAGATGGCCGAAACTTTAAGCGAAATTATCGAAGCAAACGTATATGTTGTTAGCCGTCGCGGCAAACTTTTAGGATTCGCGATCTATCAGCAAATTGAAAATGAGCGAATGAAGAAAATGTTTGAAGACCGTCAATTTCCTGAAGAATATACAAAAGGGTTGTTTAATATTCAAGAAACATCCTCTAACTTGGACATTGAAAGTGAATATACTGCTTTCCCAGTTGAAAATAGAGACTTATTCCATGAGGGATTAACAACAATTGTACCAATCATTGGCGGTGGAGAAAGACTAGGTACGCTAATCTTGGCAAGACTTCATGAAAAATTCCATGATGATGATTTAATCCTTGGGGAGTATGGCGCAACAGTAGTTGGAATGGAAATTTTACGTGAGAAATCAGAGGAAATTGAAGAAGAAGCAAGAAGTAAAGCTGTAGTTCAAATGGCGATTAGTTCTTTATCATATAGTGAATTAGAAGCAATTGAACATATTTTTGAAGAGCTCAATGGACATGAAGGATTATTAGTTGCATCTAAAATTGCCGACCGTGTAGGCATTACGCGTTCTGTTATTGTTAATGCACTTAGAAAACTTGAAAGTGCTGGCGTTATTGAATCCCGTTCATTAGGAATGAAAGGAACTTACATTAAAGTCCTAAATGATAAATTCCTTGTTGAACTTGATAAATTAAGATCAAACTAAAAAAATAAGAAAAACCCTGTTAGAAACATATTTCTAACAGGGTTTTTTTGTTTTTAGATGAAAAATTTTCAA
>DATFAH010000067.1:0-7487 GCA_035254805.1 Caryophanales bacterium
AAGTGACAAACCTGTTTATCTTTACATTGAGAATGGAAAGGCAGAGCTTCTTGATGCTGCGGATCTTTGGGGAAAAAGCACTAGAGAAACCATTAAGATCATGAAAGATAAATACGGAGAACAAGATTTGAGTGTGATGACAATTGGTCAGGCAGGAGAAAATCAGGTTCGTTTCGCTGGCTTTATGAACGAGCACGACCGTGCTGCAGGTCGCGGTGGAGTTGGAGCCGTTGCAGGGTATAAAAAGTTAAAGGCAATAGTGATTAAAGCTGCACAAAAAGGCAATATGCCCGAGCCAAAATTGAAAGACGAATATAAAGGAGCAAACCAAAAGGCTCTGAAAGCCATTCTTGCTGGAGGATTAACAGCACCAGGAAAAGGCGGGCTATCCGTATATGGTACGAACGTTTTAACAAACTTAATTAATGAGGCTGGAGCACTTCCAACAAAGAATTCACAGTTAACTCATTGGGACGAAGCAGAAAAGCACAGCGGCGAATTCTTCCATGACAATTTACTTGTTTCGAATAATGCCTGCCATGCATGTCCTGTTGCTTGTAAAATTGAAGTAGAAGTAAAGGATGGCAAATATAAATCAAGAACAGAAAGCATTGAATATGAATCAGCTTGGTCACTTGGAGCAAACTGCTTGTTAAACAATGCAGAAGCTATTTCGTATTTAGTGGATCGTTGCAATGATTATGGCCTGGACACAATCGAAATTGGCCATGCTTTTTCAGTGGCGATGGAGGCATCTGAGAAAGGGATTATTCAAGAGAAGTTGAGCTGGGGTGATGCAGACGCAATGATTGATTTAACAAGGAAAATAGCTTTACGTGAAGGGTTTGGCGGTATTCTTGCTGAAGGTCCTGCCCATGCTGCAGCTGCCTGGGGTGCGCCGGAATTATCCATGTCTGTAAAAGGACAGTCCATACCAGCCTATGATCCACGGGGGATTCAGGGAATCGGCTTAGGTTATGCTACAAGTAACCGTGGTGCTTGTCATTTACGTGGTTATACGATCGCCAGCGAAATTGCTGGAATACCAGAACCAACGGATCGGGTTAAGCCAGAAGGTAAAGCTGAATTGCTAAAAATATTCCAAGATTTGTTCGCATTTACTGATTCAATGGATGTTTGTAAGTTTTCATCTTTCTCTGAAAATGCAGAGAATTATGCAGAGCAATACAGTGCAATGACAGGTATTCAATTGACAGCTGATGATGTGATGAAAGTTGGAGAAAGAATTTATAATCTTGAGCGCTATTATAATAACTTAGCGGGATTCAACAAGCGGGAAGATGATTTTCTGCCAAAACGGTTCACGGAAGAACCAGCAACAGGAAATAGTGCCGGAATGGTCAGCCGCATGGATATTATGCTTGATGATTACTATCAAGCCCGCGGCTGGAAAGATGGAGTGGTTCCTGAAGCAAAACTCATTGAACTTGGAATTATTAATCCGGGAACAACTTCTAGCCAGCCTGTTAAACCATAAAAAAAGAAAGCTTCTGCATTGTGTACTGCCCCCAAAAAGTTAGATTTCAACTCTAACTTTTTGGGGGGCAACGCATTCTTGCAGAAGCTTTTTTACAATGCATGCTGAATAATTGTGATGAAGCGGGTTTCGGGGCGAAAAGAAAAGTGAAACCCGCTTCATGAGGGTGATGAAGCTGAAACCGAGCGAAAAAACTGAGCGGAATCCGCTTCATAAGTGTGATGAACCCGAAACCGAGCGAAAAAACTGAGCGGAATCCGCTTCATAAGGGTGATGAACCCGAAACCGAGCGAAAAAACTGAGCGGAACCCGCTTCATAAGGGTGATGAACCCGAAACCGAGCAAAAAAACCATGCGGAACCCGCTTCATAAGTGCTTTTTAAAAATGATCTAGCTTCAGCACTTATTGTCAAATGTTCTTCGGGTATTCTTGCTACAATCAGTCAACATCTATACACCTACCGGTTCAATGCAATTACTGTATTTCAGTCAAAGCCTCTCTCTTGTCAGTATGTCGTTGGCCAATCGCTCACAATTTTCTTAACCGCCAACCCTTGTTGTTTTTTTTCGATAACTTTGAATAAGTTCGTCAAGGATTTCATTAGATTCCGCAATAAACCGGATATGTACTTGACTTACTTTAATGATGCGTGTTAAAGAAATTATTTCCTCGGTTAAAATTTCTGCACTCCAGTTATGATGTTTATATATGTATGGAAACGAGTGGGTTATTTGCTTGGCGCCAAGTTCTTCAAAGTAAATCCCAAGATATTCAAGATTAATTCCACGAAATTCCAACTTACAACTAACCATTCAGCCACCTGCTACTGGCGGAAATAGGGCAATTTGGTCTGTTTCTTTTACGAGAGTTTCAAGATTTTCAGCATGGATGATATTCCTTCCATTCACATAAACTTGGACAAACGGCTTCAGCTTTTTTTCAGGAGTAAAAATCTCTTCTTTAAGTGGTGGAAAATCTTCAATCATTTTTTCTAAAAGGTCAATAATTCTAGTTCCATTTGGTTTTACTTCTACAGTTACTCCTCCGCAAATTTGCCGAAGATTTGCAAACACCTTTACTAGCATGCCACCCACTCCTCTCTCGATATTTTCATCTTAAAACCAAAAGAAGGAGTTGTCACTCTAATTTTTAACTATTCACGATTTTACCCCCATTAACGTGGATCATTTGACCACTAACATAAGAGGAATCGTCGGAGGCTAGAAAAACATAGCATGGTGCCAGTTCGTATGGTTGCCCTGCTCTGCCCATCGGTGTATTTGTGCCAAAAATCGCCACCATGTCGGCAGAAAAAGTGGATGGAATCAGCGGTGTCCAAATAGGCCCAGGAGCAACACCATTAACACGGATCCCTTGATGGGCTAATGATTTGGCTAATGAACGGGTAAAAGAAACAATCGCTCCTTTGGAGGCGGAGTAATCCAATAATTGCTCATTTCCTTCATAGGCGGTGATTGAGGCAGTATTAATAATGGATGCCCCTTTTTTCAAATAAGGAAGAGCCATCTTTGTCATGAAAAAATAAGAAAAAATATTGGTTCGAAAAGTTCTTTCAAGCTGGGCCGAGGTGATATTTAAAAGGCTTTTCTGTAGGTGCTGTTCAGCCGCATTGTTGACAACGACATCAATTTTTCCATATTGATCTATAGTCTTTTTCACAATTTCCTTACAAAAATCTTCGTGTCCTATATCGCCTGAAAAGAGAAGACATTTCTGACCTTCTGCTTCAATAAGCTGCTTTGTTTCCTTGGCATCTGATGTTTCATTTAAGTAAACAACGACAACATCTGCGCCCTCTTTTGCAAAATAAATAGCAACAGATTTACCGATTCCACTGTCTCCACCAGTTACGATGGCTATTTTATTGGATAACTTACCACTTCCTTTATAATTGGGATCAACGGAAATAGGCCGTGGATTCATCTCACTTTCAATGCCTGGCTGATGGTTTTGATGTTGCGGTGGAAAAGCATTTTTTTGTGGTTTCATGCTCACTTTTTCTCCCTCCAATTCATTCTAATATTCATCATTCCTAAATTGTTTTAGAACAAACGTGGGAAATTTCGGAAATAAAAAAGTGAAAAGGAAAAAAATCCTTTTCACTCATCATTACCGATAATTAATAAACTGCACATCAACGGTAAGGTCTGCATCTCTTACTAATGAAATAATTTGCTGAAGGTCATCACGGCTCTTTCCGCTAACCCGAACTTGATCGTCCTGAACCTGACTTTTCACCTTAACACCACTATTTTTAATAATGGTATTAATTTTTTTAGCATTTTCCTTATCAATCCCTTGAGCAAGCTTCGCTCGTTGGCGAACTGTAGCACCGGCTGCTTTTTCAATCTTTCCATAGTCAAGGTTTTTAATTGGAATCCCTCTTTTAATCATTTTTCCAAGCAGAACATCTTTTAGCTGATCTAATTTGTACTCATCATCAGAAATTAAGACAAGCTCTTCTTTGTCTAACGACACCTCACTTTTGCTGCCTTTAAAGTCGTATCGTGTCTGAATTTCTTTCATCGTTTGCGTAATCGCATTCGTGACTTCTGAAAAGTCAACTTTGGATACAATATCAAATGAACTATCTTTTGCCATAAGTATTCCTCCGTTTATTCGCTTTTATGGCTTTATTATAGTAAAATATAGCAGTTCATACAACCTTTGAGAGGAAAAGGGGCGGAGCGTCGCAAAATTCAATGTAACCAATAATTTACGCAAAAAACCATTTTTACACTTCAAAATAGGTGATGTTTCGCTTTGCTCACACCGCCTTTATTATGTTAGTCTTATTCTTTGGATTCGTTTCAATATAGGATGGTATTTTGATCTAATTTGAAGCTTTAGTTAGAAAAGAGGAGGAGAGTTTTTTGTCATTAAATGAATTAGTTGGGCAAGTTACAACATTAACTGTTGCCCGTGAAGCTGAATTTGGCTATTTTTTAACGGATGGAAATGAAGATGTTCTGTTACATAAAAATGAAACAAAACAGGATTGTCAGATAGATGAAAGTTTGGATGTCTTTTTATATACAGATTCAAAAGGAAGGCTATCTGCTTCCACTTTCATTCCTGAAGTTAGTGTTGGAAAATATGGCTGGGTTAAAGTAACCGATACAAATCCAGGGCTTGGTGTTTTTTTAGACATTGGAATCCAAAAGGATATTTTACTTGGTGTACAGGATTTGCCTGCACATCGGTCTGTTTGGCCAGAAATCGGTGATATGTTGTATATGACATTAAGAGCTGACCGCAATTATCTTTTATACGCACGGCTCGCTAGTGATCAAGTAATCCAGTCAATCTCAACGAAAGCAACCCGACAAGATTTTAACAAAAATATTCAAGGCTATATTTATCGGACAGCAAAGGTAGGAAGCTGGATCTATACACTAGAAGGGCTAAAAGGCTTTATTCATGAATCCCAGCGTCAAACTGAACCACGCCTAGGTGAAAAAGTAGAAGGTAGAGTCATTGATGTCAAAGAAGATGGCACCATCAATGTTTCTTTGCTGGGTCGTAAACAAGAATCTCTTGACCAAGATGCCATACGCATTTATGAATATTTATTGAGTCGGAATGGTGCAATGCCATATAATGATAAAAGCATGCCAGAAGATATTCAAGAACGATTTAATTTAAGTAAAGGCGCTTTTAAACGAGCACTTGGGACGCTTATGAAACAAGGGAAGGTTTATCAAGAGGGCAGTTGGACGTATGCCAAGAAAGAGTAAAGTCTCATACATACTCTTTTCTTAATAACAAAAACTATACTTTGTAGTTAGGTTAAAGAAAGGAGCTAGCATATGCCACATACTTCTGATAATGATAAGAAAGCAAAGGACAATAATGCTCTTCATCATGAAAAAAATATGATGCGTGAAAAGAACCGTAAAGCAGGTAAAAATCAATATTCAAAGAAAACAGTTCATCGATGAGAAAACGGGTGGGGCATAAGAGCCCAACCCGTTCTTTACGAAGTTTTATTTAAAAAGAAAATAGCGATGGTACCCGCACCAGTGTGCGCACCGACAGCTGATCCTATCGAAGATATGAACACCTCTTTTGAATGGAATTCATTTTCGATCATCGTTTTTATTTGTAAAGTTGTTTCTTCATTATCTGCATGACTGATCCCAATAATTTGTTCGTTCAGATTGGAACCACGTTCTTTCATAAGTTCTATAATGCGGTGGAGCAGTTTCTTTTTTCCTCTAATTTTTTCGATCGGAACTAATTTGCCATCTTCAACATTTAAGAGGGGCTTTATATTTAATAACCCACCTAAAAACGCTGATGCTTTTGAAACCCGGCCGCCTTTTGCCAGATAATCTAAGTCATCAACAGTGAAAAGGTGTTCCATATGTTGGCTTAAAAATAGAATCCGCTTAAGGATAGCTTCTTTCTCCACATTTTTTGAAGCCATGTCTGCCGCTTCCTTTACAATTAGTCCTTGTCCAATGGAAGCACATTTAGTGTCTACGATGGTTAATTGAAAATGTGGATATTTTTCTTTCACTTGGTCAAGAATCATAACAGCCGTTTGATATGTGCCCGATAGTTGTGACGAAAAAGCTATGTAGATTCCATCTTCATTTTTTTCTGCCATGCTCGTAAATACTTCTTCAAATAAGAATGGAGAAACCTGTGATGTTTTTGGGACAATTCCATTTCGAATAGCTTCATATACTTTTTTAGGATCGATAGTTTTTACATCTTCGTATTCTTGATCATTTAATTGAACTTTTAATGGCAGTAAAATAACATTATTTTTATTATAAAACTCCAATGGTAAATCGCATGCGCTGTCAGCTAGTATCTTTACCTGCATGTAGTTCACCTACTTTCAAACTATTTTACATTAAGTTTATCGGTTTCAAAGTGAAATTACAATTGTGGATATTAAAAAATCAGAAAATTGGAGATGAGAGGATGCTGTGGCTCCAAACAAAAAAAGTTATCGTGGTTATTTTAGGTGCATTATTAAATGCAATTTCTATAAACTTATTTTTAATACCAGCCAATGTATATTCTAGCGGATTTGCAGGGCTTGCCCAATTACTTTCGAAAGTGTTGACACAATATACGCAATTTACTGTTTCAATGGGTTTATTATTACTTCTACTCAATATTCCGGTTGCAATTTTGGGATGGAAAAAGGTTGGCAAATCCTTCACTTTATATAGTTTTATCAGTGTTTTGGTGACATCATTTTTTTTAGAAATCATTCCTATAAAACAATTATCGCATGATATCCTTCTAAACGCTGTTTTTGGTGGAGTCATTTTAGCCATTGGGGTTGGATTCACATTGAAATGGGGTGCATCCACTGGCGGATTAGATATCATTGCAATGGTCTTATCACGATTAAAGGATAAGCCGGTTGGGACCTATATGTTTACTCTGAATGCGATCATCATTGTGACGGCAGGATATTTGTATGGATGGGAAAAAGCACTTTATACACTGGTCACTTTATATACCTCAACAAGGGTAATTGATGCGATCCATACACGGCATGAAAAATTAACTGCCATTATTATTACAAGTCATGGGGAAGATCTAAAAAAAGCAATTCAAGCAAAATTAGTAAGGGGAATTACAACACTACCAGCAAAAGGAGCTTATACAAACGAAACGAAAGATATGCTGATGATTGTAATTACACGGTATGAGCTTTTTGATTTGGAACGAATTATTAAAGAAGTGGATCCTAAAGCCTTTACAAATATAATAGAGACCGCAAGTGTAGTCGGATTTTTCAGGAGATCGGAGTGATAAAGCGTTCATAGAGCGCGAACGAGCGGAAAAAATGGTGGAATGCGTTCCATGAAGCGTTCATAGAGCGCGAACGAGTGGAAAAAATGGTAGAATGCGTTCCATGAAGCGTTCATGGAGCGCAAACGAGCGGAAAAAAAGGTGGAATGCGTTCCATGAAGCGTTCATAGAGCGCAAACGAGCGGA
>DATFAH010000068.1:0-11384 GCA_035254805.1 Caryophanales bacterium
AATAATTTTTCATTCGTCTAGTATTATTACGGGTTATTTCGAGATAATTTTTAAGAATTAGAAAAGTCTAATATCTTTGGAAAAAAACTGGTTTATCCTGTCCTAATCATTTTTAAGGTAATAATATCCACGTGAATAAAAATACAACTAAATTAGGGATTCCTGCACAGGAATCCCTAAAAGTGTTTATGCTAGTTCTTTTCTTTTTGTTTCTTTCCCTAAAAATAGCACTACAATAGCACCAATTAATACGACAATACAATAAATCGTAAAAATAGTTAAAATAGGGATTTTTTGGGCCACAAGATAACCTAATAACAATGGTCCAAGGATCCCGCCGACACGTCCAATGGATGCTGCCATTCCTGCACCAGTCGCGCGGATATTGGTCGGATAATGTTCAGGAGTATAAGCATACAGCGCGCCCCAAGCACCAAGATTAAAAAATGATAATAGAATTCCAGCCGTCATCAATAATGCAGTGGAATTGGCTGTACCAAATAAGTAGGCACTTAATGCTGTACCTGTTAAATAAACAACCAAGACAAATTTACGGCCAAATTTTTCAATAAACCAAGCAGCGGTAAAATAACCCGGAAGCTGAGCAAGTGTCATGATCAATACATACTCAAAGCTCTTGATAAGGCTAAACCCTTTCATAACCATCACACTAGGCAACCATAGGAAAATCCCATAGTAAGAAAATACTACACAAAACCAGAGGATCCATAGCATGGCTGTCTGACGTGCATGCTCTTTAGACCAAAGCTTTGCAATACCTGCAAAAGGTGACACACGTTCTTTTTTTGATAATGACGTAAATCGCGGCGAATCTGGCATCCCAATTCGCAAATAAATGGCATATAGTGCTGGAATTGCACTAATGAACAAAGCAATTTGCCAGCCATACTTCGGAATCACAAAATAAGAAATAATCGCAGCAATTAGCCAGCCGCCTGCCCAAAAACTTTCAAGTAGCACAACCGTTCTTCCTCGTTTCTCGACTGGAACACTTTCTGATACTAAAGTGGAGGCAACCGGAAGCTCTCCACCTAATCCCATTCCAATTAAAAATCTCAATACAAGGAAAAGAGTAATGGAAGTTGTAAAAGCAGCTAAACCACTACCAATTGAAAATAATAATAATGTAAAGATGAAAATATTTTTACGGCCCATTCGGTCAGCCATTAATCCAAAAAGTAATGCACCTACCGCCATACCAATGGAATTGACACTGCCAATCCAGCCCATCTGTTGTGGCGACAGATTCCATTCCAGCTTTAATGCTGCAATGATAAAGGAAAGCATCCCTACATCCATTGCGTCAAACATCCAAGCTGTTCCTGCTATTCCAAGTAATTTCTTACTTGAAATTTTTGATCTATGTGAGTTCTGATTTGAAATATTTTGTTCTAAAATATTCACAGCAAAAGTCTCCTTTTTTTATAATCATCAACCAATCATTATTTTAACAATTGTCTTTACAGTTGTCACGATAATATTTCTTAACTAATTTTCCCTTTATTCCCTTATATAAATATAAAAATGTTAATCACAGAATTTACAAAGTTTTCTAAAAAGAAGTCACTGCCAATGCAACAGGAAACAAGGCTGCACCAATGCTCGCTGAAGCATTAGAGGAGAGTTCCTGTTCACCTTCATTTCAGCTGTTTCTTTCGCTATCATTCTGGTAGTTGTTGCAGGGCTCGTGCTCTCTGATGCTTCCGCATTTGTCGGAAATTTAATGAGATCCTTGTAAAAGCAAATACGAGTCTTTAAAAACAAAAAATCAGGATGTCGAATTGCTGACATCCTGATTTTTTCGTCTATGTTAACGGAAATTATTCAATTTTATTCAGCAAAATATTCTCTTTTAAAAGTTCCAAAAACGCAGAAGATTCCGATCAGCTTGATCACAACCCCTTTTTAAATTGATTATAAAACATATTGTGATATCTTCCATCTTGGCTAATTAGCTCGTCATGACTACCTTTTTTAACGATTTTTCCATCATCAATGACCATGATGGTATCTGCATCTCGAATGGTATTAAGTCGGTGGGCGATGATAAAGCTTGTACGACCCTTCATGATCGAAAGTAATGCATCCTGTATATGAAGCTCTGTCCTTGTATCGATACTACTGGTCGCTTCATCTAGTATAAGCAATAATGGTTTTGCAAGAATAACCCTTGCAATCGCTATTAGCTGACGCTGCCCTTGGCTGAGATTCCCGCCATTTTCCAAAAGAACGGTATCATATTGTTTTGGCAGGCGTTTGATAAATGCATCTGCATTTGCCATTCTAGCCGCAGCCTCTACTTGTGCATCTGTTGCATTTGGTTTCCCGTATTTAATATTTTCCTTAATCGTTCCAGAAAATAGGTATGTGTCCTGGAGCACAAAACCAAAACAGCTTCTTAAGCTGTCCCTTGTGTAGTCACGAATATCCTGGCCATCAATCAAGATTCTTCCACTTGTTACATCATAAAACCTTGTTAATAGATTAACAATCGTCGTCTTCCCTGCTCCTGTTGGGCCGACAAGTGCGGTGCTGCTTCCTGGTTCAGCGTGAAAGCTCACATTTTTTAAGATAGGAACATCCGCCCGATATCCAAAACTGACATTTTCAAAAATCACTTCCCCACGAGGGTTTTCTAACGGTATAGATTCTTCCCTATCAGGGGATTCCTCTTTTTCATCATAGATTTCAAATACACGCTCAGCACCCGCAACACCAGACTGTAGAATATTGAAAATATTCGCCAAATCATTGAGTGGTCTTACAAATTGCCTTGAATACGTAAGGAAGCTCGCAATAATCCCGATGGTAATATTTCCCCTTATTGCCAGAATTCCGCCTACTATCGCAACGACAGCAAAACCAAGGTTATTGATAACGTTCATAATCGGCATCAGAAATCCTGAGAAAATTTGCGCCTTCAAGCCAACATTCCGAAGCGTAGAATTCACTGCTTCGAACTCCTCTATTGCTTTTTTTTCATGATTAAATGCTTTTACAACATGGAGCCCAGAAATGGTCTCTTCGATATGACTATTTAATCTCCCAAGCTGTACCTGCTGGTCTTTAAATAAAATACTTGTTTTCTTGGCAATCGTTCGCGTTAATAGAAAAACAAGCGGGACGGTGATTAAACTGGCCAGTGTCAGGATCGGACTCAAAATCAGCATCATCGTCAATGAACCGACAATCACAATTACACCTGACATCAGCTGGGTGGTCGATTGGGAGATAGTATTACTCACATTATCAATATCGTTTGACAGACGGCTCATCAGTTCTCCATGTGTTCGGGAATCAAAAAACGCAATCGGCAGTTTTTGCAGCTTTTGAAAAAGTGCATGACGAAGGCTTTTCACGATCCGCTGTGATACACCCGCCATCAGCCACCCTTGCGAAAAAGTTAGAATTGCATCCATTACATAGGCAAAGAGCAAAAGGAGGATGGTCACTTCTAGAACTTCAAAATGAACTTTTCCATGTAAGGTCATCGCATCGACTGCTTTGCCTATTAGATAGGGGGCAGAAAGTGTAAGGAGAGAATCAATAAGAATGAACGTAAATATAATCGCTAATATTTTTCTTTCTCTACCAAAGTAAACCCACAGTCGCTTTAACGTTCCTGCTAAATTTTTAGGTTTAACAACTGGCCGCCTCACACCATGTCCAAAGCCCCTCCCTGGACCTGGCAAAGTAACGTTTTCTTTAGCTTCATTCGCCACCTATTGCACCTGCCTTCCCGATTTGCGATTGATAAATCTCCTGGTACACCTGACAATTCATTAGTAATTCTTCATGCTTTCCCATTCCAACCATTTTCCCTTGATCCATCACGACAATTTTATCGGCATCCATCACTGACGTAATCCTCTGGGCAATCAGTAAGCAAGTAAGCCCATGGGCATAATTTTTCAATGATTCCTTTATTTTTTCCTCTGTTACCATGTCAACTGCACTTGTACTATCATCTAAAATTAGGATTTCCGGGTGTCTTACCAATGCTCTTGCAATGGAAATACGCTGCTTTTGCCCCCCGGAAAAATTGACTCCCCCTTGACCAATTTTCGTTTGATACCCTTCAGGGGATTGGGAAATAAATTCATGGGCACAAGCCATCATCGCTGCATTTTCTACCTCTTCTCTCGATGCCACTTCATTTCCCCATTTAATATTTTCCTCGACACTTCCAGTAAAAAGGATGGTTTTCTGTGGGACAATCGCAATTTTTTCTCTTAATTTTTCCGGATTATAGGTTCGAATATCCTCACCATCCACTTTAATCACACCTGAATTCACATCATAAAAACGGGGAATCAAGCTAACCAATGTGCTTTTCCCTGAACCTGTTGACCCGATGATCCCAATGGTTTCACCAGGCAAGCAAGTGAGATTAATATTTTTCAAAACTGCATTCTCAAATACTCCATCATAGGAAAAAGTCACATTTTCAAATTCAATTTTTCCTTTTTCTCTAGGCATTTCGATACCATTTTCAATCCAAGACATTCGATCTTCCAAAGAAAATACTTCAAGAATTCTACCTGTCGATGCCTTTGCTCTGACAAACATATTAAAAACCATTGATATCATCATGAGGGAGAATAAAATTTGCGTCATATAATTTGTAAACGCAATAATATGACCTACTTGCATCTTTCCATTAGCAACACCTAATCCACCCATCCAAAGGACTGCCACAATCCCTAAATTAACCGTGAGAATAATAGCTGGGCTGAAAATAGACATCAATCGGATTGCCGAGATTGATTTATTTTGAAAATCCTCATTTGATCTGCTAAATTTCACTACTTCAAAATCAAATCGATTAAAAGCCTTTACCACCCGGACACCCGATAAATATTCCCGCATGACCCCATTCACACGGTCAAGTGCCTTTTGCACTTTGATAAATAAAGGGAATCCTAATCTCATATTAATAATAATGAGAAGGGCAACAAATGGAACGACAACAGCTAGAACAACCGAAAGTTGAACATTTAGTCGGGTTGCCATGATCAGACCCCCAATTGCTAGAAGCGGAGCTTTCACAAAAATCCTCATTAATCCATTAACAAATACCTGTACTTGAGTCACATCATTTGTCAGCCTCGTCACTAATGAAGCCCGGTCAAATTGATCCATATCTTTAAAGGATAGAAATTGGATTTTCCGAAACAGATCAGACCTTAACTCTGCACCAAAATTTTGTGAAACAATACTTGCTAAAATACTTCTCGTACAAGCTGACAAGGCGCCGAATGCCGTAATCAGCAGCATGATGCCTCCCATCTTCAAAATATAATCGATATCCTTATTTGCCACACCAACATCAATCATTTTGGCCATAATGGTTGGCTGCATTAAATCACATATTGCTTCAAATGTTAAAAATAAAACAGCAATATAAAAGGATTTTCCGTATTTCCTTACATATTTCCTTAAAAACGGCATAGATGACTCCACCTTTTTACGTCCTTCATTCCTTCTCTATTATAATTTTGAAAACTAGGTAACAAAAGAAAAAAGCACAGCTTTTGGCTGTTGCTTTTTTCTTAACTCTGTATATTATAGTCTTTCATTTTTCGATAGAGGGTATTACGCCCAATATTTAATTGTTTAGAAGCAAGGCTGATATTTCCTTTTGTTTGCTCCAATACTTGTTTAATTAGAACGATTTCTTGATCTCTCAGACTCATGATTTTATGATTTTTTTGCTCGCATTCTGCTTGGTTGTTGGATATAGAGCAAAGGGAAAGGAGCAATGACTTCGTAATTTGATTTTGATTGGCTAAAAATGAAGCCTGCTGCAAAACATTTTTTAGTTGCCGAAAATTCCCCAGCCATTCAAATTCTGTTATGAATGCTTTCGCTTCTTCCGTTAATACCATTTTCTCCTTATTAAAAGGTATGTTTGATAAAATATGTTCAGACAACATCAGCAAATCGGTACGCCAGCGAAGCGGTGGAAGCTTTAATGTAAAGCCATTTAAACGGTAATATAAATCAGAACGAAAACGGCCTGCCTCTATTTCCTCTTGAAGATTTTTATGTGTGGCAGCAATAATTCGGACATCAATTTGACGCGGAATCATCCCGCCGATTCTGGTGATACACCCCTCTTGTAATACCCGAAGTAAAGCGGCTTGGGCAGTTAAAGGCATATCCCCAATTTCATCAAGAAAAAGGGTCCCACCATCTGCTGCTTCAAACTTTCCAGCATGCCCTAGCGTATTTGCTCCTGTAAAAGCTCCTTTTTCATAACCAAATAATTCACTTTCCAATAAACTCTCAGGAATGGCACTGCAGTTAATCGCAACGAATGGTTTCGTATTTCGAAGACTTACTCCATGGATCGATTGAGCAAATAGTTCCTTTCCTGTACCGGTTTCTCCTAAAATAAGCAAGCTGATATCCAGCATAGCCGCCTTTTTAGCAATCGCTTTTTGTTCATCTATAGCAGGGTCATCACTGATGATGTCGGAAAAATAATAGCGATTCGTTAGTTGTTGATGTTGTTTTTGTGTAGTCCCCCGCAACAGGACGCTGGCCTGCTCCTTGTCTTCACTGGGCAGAATATGGGCTGTAAAGGATTGATTTTTAAACGAAAAATTTTGATCTTGTTCAGGCGAAATGAAAGGATCCCATCCCGCCATAATACTGGTAATCGCCTTACCAATTACAGTAGACTCTGAACAACCTATCATTCTGGCTGCCTTATAATTTATCCTTTTGATCTTCCCATCATCATTAACTGTAATTAGTGAGGATGGATGGTGATCATAAATAAAATCCAGATCTTTCGTGAATTTTTGAGTCTCTCTTTTCATTTGTTCGATAACATAGGATTGTTCAATCCTGTGTGCAGCGCTTCTTACCAATCCTAATGTAACAGGGTGATAGTTTTGTTGATGGCTACTTATATTTAAAATTCCAAGAAGTTGCCCATTCGGAGCAATAATTGGTGCCGCGGCACAAGTAAGAAAATGATTTCCTTCCCAAAAGTGTTGACTCCCTTGAACAAGGACAGGTTTTTTTTCAACGATGGCTGTTCCTATCGCATTGGTTCCCTTTGACTCCTCCAGCCAATTTGCTCCTTTTCGCAATGCAACATTGGCAGCATATTTAATAAAAGAAGGATCTCCAGCTGTATCAATGATATATCCCTCTGGTGTAGCAATTAATAGAATAAATTCCATTCCTCGTATAGAATGGGAAATTTCTTTTAAGATAGATGATGAATAATACAAAAGTTCTTCATATTGATTGTAATATTCCTTCATTTCATATTCCCCAAGCAGATGTTCTTTATCAATAGAGGACGGATTAAGTCCTTTTAAATGACAACGCTTCCATGATTCTTGAATATGCTTAGGGGCTGTTCCATTTATCGTTTTAAAATCAATTGCCATAGTATGGTCCTCCGCATTTTCATAATAATCGGAAAAATACAACTGATATAAAACTATTATAGCAGATTTCTACTTTAAACAAACTGGATAAATTCATAATTGTTCCGGATTTGTACACCGTTCCAAAATGGAACAGCAATGTTGTTCTATTTTGGAACACTAATCGTTTGAAAAGTCTATTATTTTTGGTTTTTATCATTGGCACAGTTCTTGCATTATTAATTAATGTAAGCGTCTATAATTTTAAAGTAAAGGGGTAATCATATGCAGCAAACATTTCAAATCTCTCCTCGCGTACAGGAGTTTTTAAAAGGAACCAAAAAGCTTCTCATTAATGGGGAATGGGTGGAAGCTACTTCTGGAAAAACCTTTGAAACTTTTGATCCTTCAAACGGATTGGTCCTAGCTATTGTAAGTGAAGCTGGGCCTGAGGATGTCAATCTTGCAGTAAAAGCTGCACGAGAAGCATTTGAAGCCGGCCCTTGGAGAAAAATGAGTGCATCTGAACGCGGACGCCTCATTTATAAGTTGGCTGATTTGATGGAAGCACATAAAGAAGAATTAGCACAATTAGAAACTTTGGATAATGGTAAGCCTGTAAATGAAACAAGTAATGCTGATGTGCCACTTGCCATTGATCACATCCGTTATTATGCTGGATGGGCAACAAAGATTGTCGGACAAACGATTCCAGTTGCAGGTAACTATTTTAACTATACGCGCCATGAACCAGTTGGGGTGGTAGGTCAAATTATTCCGTGGAACTTCCCACTTTTGATGGCAACCTGGAAGTTAGGTGCAGCCCTTGCTACCGGTTGTACAATCGTTTTAAAACCAGCAGAGCAAACTCCGCTCTCATCATTATATTTAGGGCAATTAGCGCTTGAAGCAGGATTCCCTGCGGGTGTTATCAATATTATTCCTGGCTTTGGTGAAACTGCCGGAGCTCCGCTTGTTGATCATCCGGATGTTGATAAAATTGCCTTTACAGGTTCAACTCCTGTCGGAAAGATGATTATGCGTCAAGCAGCGGGCACAGTTAAAAAGATTTCCCTCGAGCTTGGCGGAAAATCACCAAATATCATTTTGCCTGACGCGGATATGAGCCAAGCAATTCCAGGAGCTTTGATGGGCATTATGTTTAACCAAGGGCAGGTTTGCTGTGCTGGGTCACGCCTGTATATTCAAAAAAAATCTTATGATAATGTAGTGGCAGATTTAGCTTTGCATGCTAAAAATATTAAACAAGGGGCTGGAATTGATCCATCAACCCAAATGGGGCCACTTGTTTCAAATGAACAGCTTGAACGTGTAGGAAGCTATATTGAGAAGGGAAAAGCAGAAGGTGCAGAAATCGTAGCAGGCGGAATCTATGGTCAAGGAGATGGCTATTTTGTTACACCTACAATTTTCGCTAATGTAAAAGATGAAATGACCATTGCCAGAGAGGAAATTTTTGGGCCAGTTGTGGCTGCCATGCCATTTGATGATTTAGATGATGTTATCAAGAGAGCAAATCTTTCAGAATATGGTTTAGCAGCAGGATTATGGACACAGGATTTAAGGAAAGCTCATTATGTTGCTAATCAATTAAAAGCAGGAACCGTATGGGTAAACTGCTATAATGTATTCGATGCTGCTTCCCCATTTGGCGGATATAAACAGAGCGGAATCGGAAGAGAAATGGGAAGCTACGCACTTGATAACTATACTGAAGTGAAGAGTGTATGGATTAACTTAAACTAAATATTTTTAGAGGGTTCCCTAAAAAAGTATGCCTTTTTAGGGGAACCCTCACTGTTTTAGTTTTTTCAATGAAATTCTATTTTTCAGTAAAATAATTGCTCTACTTCAGCAGAAGGCAATGGCTTACTAAAGAAATAGCCTTGTCCTACATGACAACGGTGTTCTTTTAAAATAAGATATTGCTGCTCCGTTTCGATACCTTCGGCTGTCACATTCACTTGTAAATGGTGTCCCATATCAATGATTGCTTCAACAATTGCTTCATCTTTCTTGTTTGTATGGATATCATCTACAAAAGATTTGTCTATCTTAATCTCATCGATTGGTAAATATTTCAAATAGCTAAGAGAAGAATAACCCGTTCCAAAATCATCAATCGAAATTTTTACGCCTAATTGCTTTAATTCACAAAGAATATTTAAAGATTCCTTCATATTATTCATAACACTTTCTGTTATCTCTAATTGCAGATATTTTGGATCCAGTTGGATTTCTTGAAGTACGTTTTTAACCATATTTATAAAATGTTCATCTTGAAATTGTCGGGGTGAAATATTTACCGCCATGCATAATGTAGAAAACCCTACATTGTGCCATTTTTTCAACTGCATACAAGCTTCCTGTAAGATCCATTGTCCAATCGGATTGATCAATCCCGTTTCCTCTGCAATTGAAATAAATTGTAGTGGAGAAACCAATCCCCAATTAGGATGTTTCCAGCGAATTAAGGCTTCTAAACCAATTAAGTCCCCGTTATACAAGTTCACTTTTGGTTGATAATGGATTAAAAACTCTTGATTTACAATTGCCTTTCTTATCGCATTCTCCATTTCCATCTTGCTGCTGTTTTCTAAACTCAATACATTGGTATACAGCTGATAGTTATTTCCACCATGTCTTTTTGCCTTATACATGGCCATATCAGCATGTTTAATTAACGAATCCTCATCATCTCCATCTTTTGGATAAAAGCTTATTCCAATGCTAGGGGTAGAATAAAACTCACGGTTTTCAATATAGAATTTCTCGGAAAACCCATCAATGATTTTTTGTGCTACCATCGTGGCTTTTTTCTGATCAGCTTTCTCGAGGAAAACACAAAATTCATCCCCACCAAAACGATATATCATACCGTCCTGATCCAAAATTTGAACCATCCTTTTTGATACATTTTTAAGAAATACATCACCAAAGGAATGTCCCATCGTATCATTAATTAATTTAAATCGGTCTAGGTCTATAAACAACACAGCAGCCTGACTATTATTGTCTCTCGCATTTTCAATCTGTTCAATAATTTGCTTATGAAACATGGCTCGATTAGGTAATCCGGTTAGTTCATCAAAATACGCCATTTGCTTTATTATTTCTTCACTTTTCTTACGATATGTCACATCTTGAGTGACAGCTAAATATGCTTTTTCTCCATTATAATTAATCTTAGCTACCCTTGATTCAACATAGATCATTTGTCCATCAAACCGTTTAATAGGATATTCATATCGTTCAATAAATTCGTTATTTTCACTAGCTTTCTGACGACGAAATTGGGTGATTTGAAAGTGATTTATATCAACAAAATCATAAACAGATTCACCAATAATTTTCTCAAGCGATTCAGTTCCAAGCAAGTCCAATCCTGCTTTGTTCATAAAGACGATTTTCTCATCTATATCAACAGTAATAGCATTAGGTGAAATTTCAATAAGGTGTCGATAACGCTCTTCGCTTTTTGCCAGTTCTTCATTTTTTATCAGTAATCTTCGCAGTAAATTTCGATTAACCTTCAACATGGTGATTTGTCGTATCGTAATCATCACCATAACTAGAAATAATCCAATACGTAGGGTACCTAAAGTTTGAGTTTTATTTTGTAACATTATGGATATAAACAATACAAACGCACCTAAATAGGGAAAAATATCATATTCTTGTTTTGTAATAAAAACTGTTTCAACAGTTTCATCAGAATAATTTCGTGCATAAATTGCTGCAAGCCCAATCATTAATAATGGCAAAATCCAAAGCGGATCAATAATTCCACCTGGTACATATTTTCCCTTGGATAATAAATACGTATGTGCCGTATCGGCAAATATTTGTATAGCAAAGGCAAAGGTAAAAAAGGTTAAAATTTTTTTATTCACACTATATTTTGATAGATAAAATAAGCCAATTGCTACAAATAGAAGGGCTAAATCGATAATG
>DATFAH010000069.1:0-3035 GCA_035254805.1 Caryophanales bacterium
GAAATCTCATCAGTATAACAAGAACAGTCATTAAAAATCTATATCATTTTGTTACTGGATCAGATTTTATTGTTATGCTTTCAGATGAACGGGGTTATATCATAGATATTATCGGTGAACGTAGTACGATGGCTAATGCCGAGAAGTATCATTTAAGCATTGGGGCTAGTTGGGCTGAAGAAAATGTTGGGACGAATGGGATAGGAACAGCATTGACTATAAAGAAGCCCATTCAGATTTCAGGGGCAGAACATTATTGCAAAAGGAATCATTTTTGGTCATGTTCCGCTGCCCCCATCCTTGATAGCAATGGGAATATTATAGGTGTCCTTCAAATAACTGGACCATCTTTTAAAAGTCATTTCCATACATTAGGATTGGTCGTATCTGCTGTTCAATCTATAGGCAATCAGATTAGGCTTCAACAGTTTAATTCAGAATTAAAACTCCATAAAAATCGAATGGAAAACGTATTACATATTGCCTCAGATGGAATTATTGTTACGGATCAAGATGGTGCAATTGTCCAAGTTAACCCAGTGGCTGAGAAAATTTTAGTTAAAAAGGAACCGGAAATTAGAGGCCGTTCTGTTACAGAATTTACTGATCAAGTAAAAATTATCCAAGAAACGCTTATTAAGGATGACCTTGATAATATTACTGGTGGTGTGCACCTAATTCATACTAACAGTAATGTCAAGAAGCTCACAAATCAGAATTCAAGTGCAACCTTTCAATTCGAAGATATTATTGGGGAAAACGCGCAAATTAAGAAAACCATTGAGTTGGGAAAAATCGCTGCTAGAAGTATCAGTCATGTACTGCTCCAAGGTGAAAGCGGCACAGGCAAGGAAGTTTTGGCACAGGCGATCCATAACGAGAGTTTTCGCTGGAATAAACCATTCGTGGCGGTAAATTGCGGGGCTATTCCTCGCGAGCTGATTGGCAGTGAATTATTCGGCTTTGAAGGTGGCTCTTTTACTGGAGCAAAACAAGGCGGAAAACATGGAAAGTTCGAACTTGCTTCAGGAGGGACACTGTTTCTGGATGAAATAGGTGAAATGCCACTAGAACAGCAGGTTGCACTGCTTAGAGTATTACAGGATCAGCAAATTACCCGGATCGGCGGAGAAAAAAACATCAAGGTAGATGTCCGCATTATTTGTGCCACCAATAAAAACCTGCGATTAGAATCATCAAAGGGAAATTTCCGGGAAGATCTTTTTTATAGGTTAAATGTCATTTCCATTTGCCTTCCACCATTACGTGAACGGAAAGAAGATATCCCATTGCTATTTGACTTATTTATTAAAAGGATCTGCAAAAAGTTGGAGGTAAGTTGTCCATCTATTGATCCAAAGGTTATGTCATACTTCATGCAATACGATTGGCCGGGAAATGTCCGAGAGCTTCAAAATGTCATCGAAAGAATACTCAATTTAGCAAATGGAATGAGCTTAAGTATTGAACATCTTCCTGATGAGATGCTGTATTCACATCCAGTTGAATTACGATTAGAGAATTTTCCAAACACCGAAAGAGAAACAAATGTTATGGAAAAACATAAGATCAAAGAATTACTTGATATGCATGAGCAAAAAGAGATAATGGACATGTTAATCAACGCAAAAGGAAACCTAAGTCAAGTGGCTAGAGATATGGGAATTTCTCGTAATACACTTTATAAAAAACTTAAGAAGTTAAACATATCTACAAAATAATTTAGAAAAGGTCCAAACCCATTGTAAGGGATTGGACCTTTTATACTTTGGGGGATAAAAATGTAATTAATGATTTATTTATTTAAAACTTTCTCTATTAAAATAGTTATAAATGATTATCAGAATTACATTGCATTCTGAATGATTTGAATAACTTCTTGAAGCTTAGGTTTACGAGGGTTTGTAAAGGAACAAGCATCCTTCATAGCATTTTCAGCTAATGTTGGAATGTCTTCTTCTTTCGCACCTAATTCTGTAAATCCAGAAGGAATATTCAAGTCTTTAGACATTTGTTCAATTTTTGCAATTCCTTTTTCTGCTGCTTCGCGCGCGCTTAGCCCATCAACATTTACACCTAAAGCAACAGCGATTTCAGCAAAACGCTCTTCTCTAGCAATTAAATTAAATTTGCATACGTGCGGGAGAAGAATGGCATTACATACGCCATGTGGGTAGTTATAAAATCCGCCAAATTGGTGAGCGATGGCGTGAACATAGCCGAGTGAAGCATTATTGAATGCCATTCCGGCTAAAGACTGTGCATATACCATTTGTTCTCTTGCTTCAAGGTCTTCACCATTCGAAACAGCACGTGGCAAGTATTTAGGAATAAGTTTAATCGCTTGAATCGCAAGAGCATCTGTAATCGGTGTTGCTGCTGTGGAAACATATGCTTCAACGGCATGTGTTAAGGCATCTAATCCTGTTGCTGCTGTTAAGGATGGAGGCATTTTTACCATTAAAAGTGGATCATTGACAGAAAGAGCTGGTGTTACATGCTTGTCAACAATGGCCATTTTCACTTTACGTGAAGTGTTTGTGATAATAGTAAATTTAGTAATTTCACTACCAGTTCCAGCAGTTGTATTAATAGCCACAAGTGGAGCCATTGGTTTTTTCGATACATCTACACCCTCATAATCATGAATCGTGCCACCATTTGCTGCAACGAGACCAATACCTTTACCAGCATCATGGGAACTTCCGCCACCAAGAGTGACAATACCATCACAGTTTTCATCAAAATAAGCAATTAAACCTTCTTCAACGTTTTTGTCAGTTGGATTTGGTTCTGCCTTAGGAAAAATAGCAACTTCTACTCCTGCTTCACGGATAATTCCAGCTACTTCATCAGCTAATCCTAATGATTTTAAACCTGCGTCTGTTACTAATAGAGCTTTTTTTACCCCTAGATCTGCTAATCTTGTACCTACTTCATTGACAACACCTGGTCCAAATAAGTTAACGGATGGCATGAAAAATGCACTTTGATTTCCCATTTTGAGAATCCCCCTTAAATTTAAATTATTTTAG
>DATFAH010000070.1:0-2103 GCA_035254805.1 Caryophanales bacterium
TACTAACTTACTTAATTTGGAACGCATCAAGCTTTCTGATCTGTTCAATAATTGGGTTAAATCTTTGAGCATTAATGGTTTCACTGAACATAATTCCAATATAATTTTTTCCATTTCATTTGGTGACAATCGTCCTTTTTCTCTTGCTGATTTTGAAATATTGAGAAGTTTTTCATTTTCAAATAAGTTTTCTTCAGCAAAGTTTTTATCTTTATTGTAGGAGTTTTCGTCCTTATTGTAGGACCTCTTTTCTTTATTATAGGAGTTCTGCTCCTTATTGTAGGACCTCTCGTCTCTATTAGTAGAGTTCTCGTCGTTCATCTGATTGATTAATGTGTAAAATGCACCGCCACGCGTTCCGTTTTGCATAATCAGGTCATTTTGAAGTAAATACTTCAATTCCTTCGTTGCTGTTACACTATCTACACTGTTTAATTCTTGGTATTCACGATTCGTAATCCGCCCATTGTTTTTAATATATACTAAGGCAGCAGCCTGCCGATCACTCATTGAGATGTTGCTGATGTCATTCAGCCATTTAATGGATTCGTCATCAAGGAAATTATGATTTTTAAAAGTAACAATAAAACTATTTCGAGTTTCTTTAAATTGGGGAGGCTCCAACCTAGCAGTTTTCATCGTATAAATCATCGTATCGATACCAGAACCTCGATTTTCTACCACTTTTAAATCCTCAAGCAATGTAATAAGCACACTGTTTCTTGCTTTAGAACTAGAAATCAAATTATTAATTGTCACATCTCCATATAAAGTCCCTGGACTTTCTATTTCAAGACGGTCTGGGAACATTCGAATCTGTATGTAGTTTGATTGCATTAGGTCACTATAATCACGGTGAATGACTGCATTCCGTACAGCCTCCCTAATCGCATCTTCAGGATATTCCCAAATATCCAAACGGCTTAAGCCTTGAATAATCGTTCTTTGTTTCATATTACGAATGATAAGTGCTTCAGTTTCATCGATAAGATCATTGATGTTTCCTTCAATTTTCTTATTATCCAAAAATCTTTCTCCTCTAGGTCCAGGTATTCCCATTTCTTTGTGAGGAAGCACTAAAAATGTAACAACCAAAGAAGGAAAATATTGTTGAGGATACAACCCAAATACAAGGAGCCCTGCTAATGTTGGAATCCACTTTTCATCTTGTTTATCGGCAATGTTTAATTTTCTAAGTTTTTCTTCATAGGGAACGTCTTTAATAAGACGATAAAGTTTAGGCTTCAAAATCCTAACATTTTCAATTAGTTTTTTTATTCCTTCATGATCTAAATCATCTAATGAAGCTTGTGGAACGAGTTTTTTATCTTCTTGGGCTTGCCCTCTTGAAACGATTAAATTGTAAATTTCATAATCATTCATCAATTCGTCGGAATCACCGACACGAATATAGGACCCTTTCCGCATTCCTTTTGTTTTTATAAAACATGGTTTTAAATCCGTTGGACATTCAGGTATTAACGCTGCAATTACATGCTTTCCATCAATTTCTTCGACAATTAACTCCGCACGTACTTCGGGTTCCATTTCTTTTGTTTGGTTCATTATTTGTTTTTGCAAATCAGCAACATCGTATATACCAACAATGTCATAATCTTGATTTTCGTCAATCCCAAAAATAATGATACCTCCTCCAACCTTGTTACTAAAGGAAGAAAGAGTATCCGTCACTTTCGGTGCTCCCTTTTGCCCTGCTTTAATTTCCACATGGTCAAATTCACTTTTAAAGGATTGAATGTCCTTTATTAATTCCAATAACTCTTCTCTATCCATCAACCCACACCTCTTTTCTTTCAAACTCTAGGTGTTTAATCCATTCATTAGTTAAAGTTTGTTTATCTTATTTATTCTACACAAAACCAGAAAATCATTCTAACAATTAAAAAAACCACTTCTTATTTGAAGTGATTTTCATGGGAAAATAAAAAAACATCTTTGCGAAACGATGCCCAGCCTTCGTTCATGATTTTCGTTTCAAGCTGAGGCCAGAAGTAGAGCATTTCTTCTCGCATCATCGTTAAAATATCTCGCTGCCATTCCTCTAGTTCTCTGCTGTAGGTCTCGATGAATAATAATAAATCC
>DATFAH010000071.1:0-2216 GCA_035254805.1 Caryophanales bacterium
AGATGATCAAGCTGATTGATGTCACCTTTATAATTTTGTTCAGAAATTTCCAAAACAATCCTTTGAAGGTTCAGACCTCTTTTTTCAAAGTTAAGCAATTCATTTAAAAACGGTTCACCGTGGTCATACATTAATAAATCAGCCGTACGATTTAGAAAAATACTAAATTCGTCTTGACAATTGATTACTTTTTCAAGAGCTTTTACAACTAGCAGTTGATCAACTTCAAATTTATATTCATCAGGAATTTGATCATCCTGAAAAAATGAGCCCAAACTTATTGCCTGTCCGTCTGAAATATATCTTCCTAAAACCTCATAGCCAATTACTTTCTGTTCATCAGCGCTAAAAATCGGTTGAAAAAAAGGAATGACATTTTCAAGATCCGTTAGGATATCCAATGCATCCATTTATGTACCTCCAAAATCATTTTTCCCATTATATTATACCTATAAATACGTCTAAAGTAATGGTAACAGAATACCATTATAATCATGCTAATTCAAACAAATAATATTCGTGCTTGGAAAGGAGGAAAAGTTATTGAAAAAACTTTGCTTTCTTATTTTTCTGCTCCCTTTATTTGGATGTAGCAACAGTGAAACCACTGAACAAGCAAATATGATCTCAAAAACAAACAATAAGCCTTCACACATCCAAACTGAACAAGTTAAAAACATAGATCCATTAAATTTCAAGCCAGTCAATATAAAGACACAACCTGCCAGCGCAATGAAAAATACGGCTATGCTTAACGTTGTTTTAATAAAACAAAATCCAGAATTAAAATATGGTTGTGAAGTAACAAGTCTTGCAATGGTATTGAACTATGCGGGCGTAAAAACGAATAAAATGGAGTTGTACCGATCCATTCAAAAGGATTCTGATCCGCTTATTCGTTCCCGTGGGGATATTATCAAATGGGGAAATCCAAACCATGGTTTTGTTGGAGATATGACAGGAAATCAAGCAGGGTATGCTGTTTTTGATCAACCCATGATCCAGCTGATTAATAAATATTTACCTGGCCGAGCATTAAATTTAACAAATCAACCATTTGAAAACGTCTTAAATCATGTCTCAAAAGGATATCCAGTTGTAGTTTGGACAACAGGAGATTATCGTCTTCCAGACCGCTGGGAATCCTGGTACCATGGCAATCAATTGATTAAAACACCACTTGATCTACATGCTGTCGTTTTAGTTGGTTATGATCGACAGCGTATTTATTTGAATGACCCGCTATCAGGCAGAAAACAAGTTCCAGTGGGAAAACAACAATTTATTGCTTCATGGAAAGCTTTAAACTGCCGGGCAGTTAGCTATAAGTAAAATAGAAAGGCTGTAAAAGGCCTTTCTTTGTCTTTCATTAAAACAGGCTTTATTTTTATGAAAAAAAAGGTATAATAGAGACATTTAAAATAATAGAAAGGAGAACATATTTTGAGTTATCAGCGGAACCAATTCTCTTCAAATGTTAATCTAAGTGTTGAAAACCTCTCTCAAGCCATCTTTGTTGTAAATCGCCATGCAAAGACAGCAACGGATCCCCGATTTTTATACAAATTAAAACAAGAAGCATTAAATAAATTAATAGCAGAAAATAAGGCTAAAAAAATAGGTTTACATTTTTCCGGAAACCCAAAAAATAGCCAACAACAATCAGATGTCCTTGTAAAATGCGGTATGTACACATTTCATATTCCACCATTAAAAAAGGACTTTTCGGATTTGCCTCATTTAGGAAAACTCGACGAACAAGTTCGGAATCCAAAATCAACTCTTTCACTTAACACAGCTAAAATGCTTCTCCAATCCTACACTGGAATAAGTGAAAATGAGATGAACCCCTTAAACAAAAACAAACAACCCCAGTATCAAAAACCAATCTTTAAAAAACTAGGTGAACGCTATTAGTAAAAAGCCAGATTTTGGCTTTTTAGAGATTGTCGAGAATGTTTATTTTATCTCGGCAATCTTTTTTAATGACTCATTTCACATAATTTGTTGTTTTAGAACTTAATTTTTCCCGTTGATTCCCACATGTGGATCTACACTTATCGGTTAGGGCAACCCTTGAAAAAACCGTTTTCTTACTATTTTCACTATTTTAAGTTCTTAGAAAAAATCTTTTTTGTGAACTCTATCACATAGATATAGACGTACCCAAAAAGCAAGATTACAATACATGTGTATAGAGAAAACATTTAAAAAAT
>DATFAH010000072.1:0-2212 GCA_035254805.1 Caryophanales bacterium
ATAAACCGCCTCCTAGTTTTCCATAAAATTCAATTCCCTAGAGTTTTATTCAATATCACTATCAATTATTCCTTCTTCAATCAACAAACCTGCTCCTATTGTTGAATAAGAAATATCCACCCCATTGTTCAAGTTATTACTACGGATAATCCTTGCCAAAAGCATCATAATAACTAAAAAAGGGGTGGGAATGTATGACAAATGAGACGGTTGTTGAAGAATTAAACACGTTATTAAGAGGTACATATATGGGAATACATGGTTTTGAACAATATATCCAAAAATTAAATAATCATGATTTAAAAAGAAACTTTCAGCAAATTCAGCAAGAGCAAAAGCAAAATGCACAAAAAATAGCAGAACGAATTCAGAATCTTGGAGGAGTTCCAGCTGACAATGAAGGGATCTCTGGATCAATGGTTAGCTTTATGCATAAATTTATGGTCCCTGATAATGAAAGAAAAATCATAGAGGAAGCTGTAGAAGGTTTGGACAAATATGGAGTCGACTATTCAGCAGAGCTTATAAAAGGTGATTTAGATCCAAGCAGTAAACAAATTGCAGATGAAACAATTTATGATAGTAAAAGACATGCTGAACAGTTAAGACATTTACTTCATTAAGAACTCAAGATACAGAAGGTCTTCAATTTTAATGCGTCCAGATTTAATGATTTATTTATTAGATATTTTTTTCATCGTCTTCGAATAATTTAACCAATACTAAGCATCCTAAATGTGTTTAGGAGGTGAGTTATTTGAAAAACCAAACGATAGCTAATGATAAGCAAAAAAATAAATCATTAATAAATGGTCAAGGTTCAGGGTCAGAATATCATAAAGAGCATGCAGGTAATGTTGAAGGCTATGGTGAACCACACCCAATTACTAAAGACAATGATCAATAATTTTTTTAAAGAGTGAATGTATTTAATTCACTCTTTTATTACGCAATTTGGGTCAAATATGACAATTTCAAATCCTTAATAATCTAAATCCACCAGAACGTTCAATAAGAAGCTCAATAAAAAGAGCGTTAATCCTGCTTGGATCAACACTCTCGTATTTACTCGCTTAGCGAGACTCTTTTGGCGGTTGGCACGCTTCACATTTACGCTGGTGATTATTTTTAAATTTCGTAAATGTTTTTTCAAAGTTACTACCACATGAACATAGAAAAAGTAACTTTTGAGAAAAACCGTGATATTCCGTCGTTAGCAACTTACTTTCCGAATTGTTCTCAACAAATTCTTTAATTTTACTAATCGTCCATCTTTTATTCATACTTTTACACCCCAATATTTGATCACTAAATGAAGGCTCTAATTATTCATTTATGAGCATATGTCATAATTACTAGTGCCTCATTATATCATGAACAAGTACACATATAGAAGGTATCTTTTAAAACAATTGTTAATTGAAGCACAACTAATAATGCCAAAAATATTTTGATTTAAATATACTTCCGATGGATCCCTCTCCCATCATAAGTAAACAACATTGTCCGCTCTTCAATCATTGTCTCCATATGGACTGGTCTTCCCCAAAGCTGATGAATATAAGGGAGAACTTTCTCAAGATACTTCACATCGAGTTCAATCCCTTCATACGAGTGCTGCATGTACAGCTCACCATTTTTCAGGTAGTCACCATCATTGACAGTGATGTATGGAAAACCGCCATTTACCCGCATATTGACAAGCTGATCGCGAACTTGTTTCCAGTTTTTATCGACAATTTTGTAATCCCGGCCTTGCTTTTGGAACAGGTACATATCTTCCCTTGTAACCAAATCCTTTGTCAAATAGTTTCGTAAAAATGAAATGTCAGAATCCAACTCCCGGACTTCGAAAATCTTCTCTCTACCCGATCCAGGCTCTATACCTACCCGTTTCATCTCTTCAGTAGGATTGTTATAGCGGTCCTCGATGTCCTCATACATCTTAATTCCTAAATAATATGGATTAATACCCGTTTTAGATGGCTGCACAACTCCCGCATTTAATTTAGCAAATTCAAGGGCTTCACTGCTTGTTAGGTCAAGCTCCCTTAATATGCGTTGATGCCAGAACGATGCCCAGCCTTCGTTCATGATTTTCGTTTCAAGCTGAGGCCAGAAGTAGAGCATTTCTTCTCGCATCATCGTTAAAATATCTCGCTGCCATTCCTCTAGTTCTCTGCTGTAGGTCTCGATGAATAATAATAAATCC
>DATFAH010000073.1:0-2295 GCA_035254805.1 Caryophanales bacterium
GGCGCGACTTGTTGTTGCGCATAATCTGGTGCGAAAGCATCAATAAAAGCAACGTATGTTATAAACATATAACTGCTCATTGGATTACTAACAGGTGAAAAACCCGTTACTCATGGTGGTGCGTGAGAAAAAGCCTAATACTCCGACGTGCATGGAATGGCATTACAGGAAGTGTACGAAGCTCGGTGAAGTCGGCGAAACGCAGACCTGAAAAGCGGTTAGCAAAGTAGTCGGGGTGCTATAAAATAACTATGTCTAGAATGTACAAACGTACTGACGAACGTCCGAATGTACGGGTCGATAACGAACGACTCATCGAATAACAAGGTGTTTACCTCCCGAGAGAGGTCCTTTTGTGGAAACCATAATCTCTCATATGGAATCTACTCTAGTCCACAAGAAATGGTCTAGAAACTAAACCTTTATCCACCGAAGTAATAAAAAGGTAAATGAAAAAAGGCGGCTCACAGGACAAGGCTAAGGTTATATTGTAAAGCTACAATGAGTGGAACAAGTGAAGTGAAAGAGATGAGTAATATCCTTAATGCAGGGACATCTAAGTAATAGGAAATGATTACTGAACCTTCACGGCAGCAGGGCTGTAGTAGCAATGAATCCATGATAATAAGTGGTGGAGCCAAGAGCCTGAGTCTATCAATAAAAGTTTAAAAATTAATCAAGTCTTTTAGCGAAATTAGGAAGCAGGTAAGCAGAAATGACGCAGAAGCTGAGATGGAACTCCTATTAGGGAGAGGAAATCATTGGCTATTCAGCAACTAAATTCACTCGGCATCGTTGAAACAGAAAGACAACTAAATTCTTTACAAGATTGCCTTTATGAACAAGCAAAGAGCACAAATGACGGATTTAAAGGACTAATGGAAATCATTTCTTCAAAACCGACAATCATTTCGGCTATTCATAAAATCAAAAGTAATAAAGGTGCAATGACAGCGGGTATAGATGAAATAACGATTAGAACATATCTTGAACAAAACTATGACAAAACAATAACTGATATTCAAAACTCTTTATCACAATATAAAGCAAACAAAGTACGTAGGGTATGGATACCCAAGCCAGGAAAAAGGGAACAAAGACCACTAGGAATTCCAACAATCATTGACCGGGTTATTCAAGAATGCATTAGAATGGTGATTGAACCTATATGTGAGGGTCGATTTTTTCAACATTCATATGGCTTTAGACCAATGAGAAGTGCTCATCATGCACTAGAACGACTTACAAATATCGTACACTCAACTGGGTATAATTGGGTAGTTGAAGGAGATATTAGAAAGTTTTTTGATGAAGTTAATCACCGAATCCTCTTAAAGAGCTTATGGGGAATCGGGATTCATGATAGAAGACTTTTAATGATCATAAAGCAAATGCTCAAAGCAGGAATTATGAATGAAACTCACATAAATGAGATAGGAACACCGCAAGGTGGAATATTATCCCCCATTCTTGCGAACGTGTACTTAAATAGATTTGACCATTGGATAAATCAACAATGGCATGGATTTGAAACCGATTATAATTATAAGGCTTTAGATGGTAAATTAGCAAAACTAAGAAAAACCAATCTTAAACCAGCATACCTAGTAAGATACGCAGATGATTGGTGTTTAGTAACAAACACTAAGGAAAATGCCCAGAAGTGGAAATATTCAATCTCAAGGTATCTGAATAAAGAACTAAAGCTTGAATTGTCGAAAGAGAAGACTCTAATTACTAATCTTAAACAGCAAAAGGTAAAATTCGTAGGCTTTGAATATAAGATTATAAAGAGGAAGAATACAAGAAAAGGTCATGTCACTAAAACAGAACCAGATAGAAAAAGACTAATAGCTAAACGAAAAGAATTAAGAGAAAAGGCAAGGAATATTAGGCGCGCAAAAGATAAGAACGACCTTTTGCGACTAATTAGTCTGTATAATAGTTCCATTCGAGGTATAGTTAATTATTACGCCCCTGCAACCTATGTAAATGTCAGTTTAGGAAAAATTGATGATAGTCTAACATACACCGTCTATAAATCTTTAAAAAGGTTTGGTGCAAAATGGTATCCAGCCAACCAAACCTCTAATTTACCTTCGGTCCATTCAAATTATAAAACTCAATTACCAATGGTAAGCTTAGGAGATATAAAAATCGGGGCAACCCGATTATCTTTTGTTAAATGGACAAAAACGAATCAAAAGAACCAAAGTGAAACTCCCTACAGCCCGAAGGGAAGAGCAATCTATAAAAGAAACACAGGCAAGAAATCTGTTATGGTGAGAGCAGATG
>DATFAH010000074.1:0-9162 GCA_035254805.1 Caryophanales bacterium
GTCTTGGCCAACTGACTTTTCTCATTTCACGAACAACTTCGCGGAAAAATTTTGTCAAGCGCTTCATTTTGTAACCCCCAACTAGAGCAATAGCATGATCTATTTCAATTATTTTGTTTCTTGGTGGATGGTATGATTGCCACATGTCTTACAAAACCTTTTCAATTCTAGTCGATCCGCCTGTTTCTTTTTACTAACTGTTGTGTAATTTCTTGATCCACATTCAGCACATGCAAGAATGACCTTTTTATTCATATTTCAACACCTGCTAGTCCAACATTTTAATCTTTAAAAATGTAACATGACCACCATTTAATGTCAATAACTCTCAAAATCTATTCAAATAACTGACAAAATCGATTAGAGAGAAAATTCACGAATTTCGAGATATCTTTCAAGCTTCCTTTTGACTCGCTGCAAAGCATTGTCAATCGATTTTACATGTCGATTAAGTTCTTCTGAAATCTCTTGATAGGATTGACCATCAAGATATAACGCTAGAACCTTTCGTTCTAAATCGCTTAATAACTCAGCCATTTTTATTTCAATATTGTCGAGTTCTTCCTGGTTGATAATCAATTCTTCTGGATCTAGCACCCTAGCTCCCGACAAAATATCCATTAATGTCCGATCCGATTCTTCATCATAAATAGGCTTGTCCAATGAAACATAAGAATTTAACGGGATGTGCTTCTGCCTTGTTGCTGTTTTAATGGCCGTAATGATTTGCCGCGTAATACAAAGCTCGGCAAATGCTTTAAAGGAAGTTAGCTTGTCCTCCTTGAAATCACGAATGGCTTTATATAGACCAATCATGCCTTCCTGAACAATATCTTCTTTATCCGCACCAATTAAAAAATAAGATCTTGCTTTCGCACGTACAAAATTCCGGTATTTATAGATCAAATAATCCAATGCCTCACCATCACCACAATGCACCAAATCAACGATTTCCTCATCTTCAAGTGCCAATAATTGTTCGTTGATCTTTACTCCGAAATTCGTACTCACTAAGATCTCCCCCAGCCGAACAAACATAGATAGAATAATTATACTATAGATGTTTTTTTAGCGTCAATGTTCATTTCTCACCTCTGCGCCACTTTTCAAAAACTTTCGCAACTTCGCCACTAATTGAAATTTTGGAGATTGGCTTTGTTTCCTGAATGGTTTTGACGCTTTTTTCAATTCCTTTTTTAATCGATTTCATTTCTATCTCTAACTCACGGGCTGATATTCTTAGAGCACCTTGCCCAAAGATGGCCCATTGCTCGGTAAAATCGGAAGTCGCTACATGGATCTGTGTTTTTCGATTGCTTAATTGAATGGCCAGTTTTTCAATTCTCTCATCGGCTGTCTCATTTTCTTTCGTAAAAATGACTTCCACCTTGTGATTTTTGAATTTTTTCTCGATACCCTGTACGTAATATGCATCAAAGACAATAATGACATAATAGCCCGAAAATGCTTGATACTCAGCCATCCGCTCAATTAAAAGATCACGCGCTGCGGCCAAATCATGATTCTTCAAATTTCTTAGCTCTTGCCATGCACCAATAATGTTGTATCCATCAACTAGAAGGATATCCATAACTATCCTTCTAGCGGCTGCCTTTTTCGATAAATTTCATACATTAAGACAGATGCGGCAACAGAAGCATTTAGAGAAGTTACTTTCCCAACCATTGGCAAGTGAATGAGGAAATCGCATTTCTCTCTAATTAGCCGTCCCATGCCTTTTCCTTCGCTGCCAATCACAAGACCGAGTGGAAGGCTGCCATCCATCCGCCGGTAATCTTCTGACCCAGTGGCGTCTGTTCCTGCAATCCATACCCCGCGGTCCTTTAATTCATCGATGGTTCTTGCCATATTAGTTACACGCACAACTGGAATGTATTCAATCGCCCCTGTTGAAGACTTCGCAACTGTAGCTGTTAATCCAACAGCCCTACGCTTTGGAATGATAATCCCATGGGCACCTACTGCATCAGCTGTCCTCATAATCGATCCAAGATTGTGCGGATCTTCGATTTCATCCAATAAAAGAAAGAAAGGAGGCTCATTATTCTTTTCTGCTGCAGCAAACAAATCATCCATTTCTGCATATTGATAGGCTGCTACATAGGCAAGGACTCCTTGATGATTTCCATCCGTCACTTGGTCAATTTTTTTCTTCGGAACATATTGAACAATGACATTTGCTTCCCTTGCTAGCTGCGTAATTTGTTGCATTTGTCCGCGCTGAGATCCTTCTGCAATCAAAATTTTATTGATATCCCGATTTGATTTTAATGCTTCAATGACCGGATTTTTTCCAATGATGTATTCTTGATTCATTCTTTTGCTCCTCCTTTCTTTTCTTCCACAAAGAAAAAGGCTTTACTGATCAACTCTTCCAAACGTTTTTCCGCCCCTGTTAAATACAAGTAGCCCATTAACGCTTCAAAAGCAGTGCTATAACGATAGGTTTGAACATCCGTGTTTTTTGGGATGGTCCCTGATTTAGCATTCCTTCCCCGCATCACAACTGCCTTTTCCTCATCCGTTAACAACTCATTTTCCATCATTTGGAAGAGAATGTGACACTGCGCTTTCGCGGATACATATCTAGTTCCTTCCCGGTGTAAAAAATGAGGCCTTACTTTTCCGCTTTGCAAAAGGTGACGTCTTACATAAATCTCAAATACAGAATCACCCATATAGGCTAATGCGAGGCTATTTAATTGCTTTGCATCCACATGTTTTTCATATTGAAGCATTTATTTAGCCCCTTTTCCATCTTGTGCCTTGCTGAGTATCTTCTAAAATAATATTCATTTCCTTTAACTGATCTCTAATCTGATCAGAAAGTTGGAAGTTTCGATCTTTACGAGCCTGAATGCGTTTTTCAATCAAACTTTCGATTTCCTCATCAAGCAATTCTTCTTTTTCTAATGAGAGGCCCAAAACTTCAAATAGCTCTTCAAATTCTTTTGTAAAGGCATCGATCACTTCAACAGCTGTATTCTTTTCTAAAAGATAGTAATTCGCCTGCTTAGATAATTCGAAAAGAACAGAAATGGCATTTGCAGTATTAAAATCATCGTCCATTTCCTTAATGAACTGCTCCCTTAAGCTTGCAATTTGTTCAAGCCATTGTTGATTATGGTTCGTTAAGTTCGTACTTGCTTTTTTCCGATACTTTAAGTTCTGGTAGGAAGTTTTCAGCCTCTCAAGCGCTGATTTTGTACTTTCCAATAATTCTTCGCTATAGTTAATCGGATTGCGGTAATGAACAAAAAGCATGAAAAATCTTAAAACTTGTGGTTCATGATATTTAATAATGTCATGAACCAGGACGAAATTCCCTAGTGATTTCGACATTTTTTCATTATCGATATTAATATATCCATTATGCATCCAATAGCGAGCAAACGGCTTGCCTGTCAAAGCTTCAGATTGGGCAATTTCATTTTCATGGTGTGGGAAGGCTAAATCCTGTCCACCAGCATGAATATCAATGGTCTCACCAAGATATTTTTTGGCCATTGCCGAGCATTCAATGTGCCAGCCTGGTCTGCCAATTCCCCATGGACTTTCCCAGAAGATTTCACCTTCTTTGGCAGCCTTCCATAATGCAAAGTCCAAATCATCTTGTTTCTTTTCGCCTACTTCAATTCGAGCTCCCAGACGTAATTCATCAATGGATTGATGAGACAATTTGCCGTAATCCGTGAATTTTCTTGTACGGAAATACACATCTCCCTCAGATTCATAAGCAAACCCTTTTTCAATCAATTTACTAATAAATTCAATAATGATGTCCATATTTTCCATAACACGGGGGTGGATATCCGCTTTATGGCAGCCTAACGCAGAAACATCTTCAAAATAGGCATTGATGAATCGATCTGCCAATGTTGGAACATCCTCCCCTAGCTGGTTTGCGGCACGAATTAATTTATCATCTACATCGGTAAAATTGGATACATATTGAATATCATATCCACGAAATTTAAAGTAACGGCGTACGGTATCAAATACAATGGCTGGTCGTGCATTCCCAATATGAATGTAATTGTATACAGTTGGTCCGCATACATACATTTTTACTTTTCCTTCTTTTAGTGGAACGAAAACTTCTTTTTTGCGAGTAAGTGTGTTATAAAGCTGGATAGTCAATTTTACTAACTCCTTTCATGTAGTAAAGACTTTATCTGATCGATTTCTGCTTGCATTTCCTTTAAGCGATCCGCAATTGGATCTGGTAAATCTGAATGGTTCAAATCGCGATTAATCTTCATTCCATCTTGGATGACAACTCTGCCTGGAATCCCTACCACCGTTGAATTTGGCGGGACTTCCTTTAGGACGACCGAACCTGCACCAATTTTAGCATTTTCACCAATAGTTATCGAGCCAAGCACTTTTGCTCCAGTTGCAATCAGAGCATTATCCTTAATAGTAGGATGCCGCTTTCCCTTCTCTTTACCCGTTCCCCCAAGTGTAACACCTTGGAAAACTGTTACATTATCGCCAATTTCACAAGTTTCTCCAATGACAACCCCCATACCATGGTCGATAAAAAAGCGGCGGCCAATTTTTGCGCCAGGATGAATCTCAATTCCAGTAAAAAAGCGGCTTATTTGCGAGATGGCTCTAGCCAAAAAATAAAATTTTCGTTTGAAAAGGCCATGTGCCAACCGATGCCACCAAATGGCATGTAAACCTGAATACGTTAAAACAACTTCAAAAACGCTCCTTGCTGCAGGGTCTTGCTCAAAAACAACGTCAATGTCCTCTTTCAATCTTTTGAACATAGGATTCTCCCCCTAAAAATTTTTTTATTCAACCTATATCACATTAACCTTTCGCAGCTAAAAATAAATCGAATACAGCAATACCTTGAAGCGTAAAACCTAATTTCCCCATTTCCTTAGCAGATCCGCAAACCCTTCCCCAAAATAAAAAGCGCCTCTGCCATAAATGACAGAGACGCTTTTGCGCGGTTCCACTCTGTTTAGACTACTAGACAACCTTTTTGTAAGGTGCTATTTTTAGTCTCAACTTTTATCTGTTAACGGAAGATTCCGCCCAAATCTACACGGATTATCCTTTCGAATTGGGGCTCAGAGGGGCACTTCAAAAAATGAGCGGCCTGAACCACTTTCAGCCGGTGATGGTTCTCTCTAAAAAACATCATTTTTTTACTTTTCCTCTTCTACACTTTTTTGATTATAAATACTTTCTTTTAATATATTACATTTATGCTTAATTGTTAACTAATAATTTTTTAATTCTTGCTTGCACTTTTGTTTTCCCTAAAAGTTCAATGGCCTCGGGCAGATCGGGGCCGTGTGTTTGACCAGTAACAGCCGAACGGATTGGCATAAAAAGATTCTTCCCTTTTTGCCCAGTTGATTTTTGAACTGCTTTCATTGCCGCTTTGATTCCTTCTGCTTTAAATTCAGCAAGCTGATCAAGCTCTTCGGAAAAGGCTTGTAACACTTCAGGAACCGTTTCCCCTCCTAAGATTTCTTTCGCCTCATCTTCATATTCTGCATCATCCTTGAAGAACATATTAGTCAGTTCCACAATTTCGGCACCATAGTTCATTTTTTCTTGGAAAAGAGCAATTAGATGATGGGCCCACTCTTTTCTTTCTTCACTCATATTCTCTTCTAGTCGACCTACTTTTATCAAGTGAGGCATAGAAATGGCGATCACTTTTTCAAGATCTGCTTTTTTCACATATTGGTTGTTCATCCATAAAAGCTTTTGTTTATCAAATAAAGCTGGTGATTTAGATAAACGTACCGCATCAAAGATTTGAATAAATTCTTCTTTCGAATAAAGCTCTTCTTCCCCAGCTGGTGACCATCCAAGTAAGGTAATAAAATTAAACAATGCTTCAGGTAAGTAACCTAATTCCTCATACTGTTCAATAAACTGAATGATGGATTCATCACGTTTACTTAATTTTTTACGACTTTCATTGACAATTAATGTCATATGACCAAAGATAGGTGGCTCCCAGCCTAATGCTTCATACACCATAAGCTGCTTTGGAGTATTCGATATATGGTCATCCCCACGTAAAACATGGGTAATTTTCATTAAATAATCGTCGATCGTTACAGCAAAGTTATAGGTTGGGGTGCCATCTTTCTTAATCATCACCCAGTCACCCATACCTTCTGATTCAAAGGAAACAACACCTTTAACCATATCTTCAAATGTATAAGTTTTCCCTTTGGGAACCTTGATACGTATGCTTGGTTTCCGGCCTTCTGCTTCCAATCGTTTGCGGTCCTCTGTCGTTAAATGACGGCATTTCCCGGAATATTGCGGTGTTTCTCCACGAGCCAACTGTTCTTCACGTTCTGCTTCGATCTCTTCTTCAGTACAATAGCACTTATAGGCAAGCCCCTTGTCCAAAAGCTCCGTATAATACGTTTCATAAATATCATTTCTTTCTGATTGGCGATAAGGGCCGTACTGTCCACCAACATCCACGCTTTCATCCCAATCCATACCAAGCCATTTTAAATATTTTAATTGGCTTTGTTCTCCGCCCTCGATATTGCGCTTCTTATCCGTGTCTTCAATTCGGATAATAAATTTTCCACCTTTATTTCGTGCAAATAAGTAATTAAATAACGCAGTACGGGCATTTCCAATATGTAAATGTCCTGTTGGACTTGGAGCATACCGAACTCGAACTTCGCTTGACATAAATAATGCCTCCTGTATATCCTTTTTTATCTTGATCATTTTACCATTGTGATTTGAGGCTTTAAAGACTTTCCTTTTTTTTTAAGGAGCACAACCGCCTGGGAAGCGATCCCTTCGCCTCTTCCTGTAAAACCTAATTTTTCTGTCGTCGTTGCTTTTACATTAATTTGCCCTGATGCCGCTTCAAGTAACTCCGCAATTTTATCCTTCATTTGCTCAATATAAGGCGACATTTTCGGCCTTTGAGCAATAATGGTACAATCTAAGTTTCCTAACCCATATCCCTTTTGCTTTACAAGCCCCCATACATGTTCTAAAAGCTTTGCTGAGTTAGCATTTTTAAATTCAGGATCTGTGTCTGGAAAATGGCGGCCAATATCGCCTTCACCAATTGCTCCTAGGCATGCATCGGCAATGGTATGAAGTAACACATCTGCATCAGAATGCCCTAAAAGACCTTTTTCATACGGGATCGTAATTCCTCCAATAATCAGCGGACGCCCCTCAGTCAATTGATGGACATCAAACCCCTGTCCAATTCGAAACATTTCCATAACCCCTTTATGATCGAATATTTCTCTTTTTTAAAATAGCTTCAGCAAAAAATAAATCCTCTTTTGTTGTTAGTTTAATATTATCATAATCCCCCTCAACCATTTTGATTGGGATGGATAATCGCTCCACTAAACTGGCATCATCTGTGCCAACAAATTTATCCCTTTCAGCTGCTTCATTCGCTTCTAATAAAATCGACATACGAAAAGCTTGCGGGGTTTGCACAGCCCACAAGCTAGATCTTTCAACCGTTTCTAGAACCATTCCATCCGATACTTTTTTCATCGTATCTTTTGCGGGAACACCGAGAATCGCAGCACCGTATTTTTCTGCTGTTTCCATCAAACAGTGAATATGTTCCTTTTTCACGAAAGGACGTGCCGCATCATGAACGAGGATCACTCCATTGCCATTGACCGTTTTGAGCCCATTATAAATACTATGTTGGCGCTCTTCTCCACCTGAAACGATATTTTTCACTTTTGTTATTTTATACTTTTTAAGTAAGGTGTTAAATTCAACTACATCTTGCGGATGGGTGGCTAACACTACGCCTTCACATTCATCATCACTTTCAAACACCCTTAAAGTATGAATAATCATAGGAATTCCGTTAAGGTCAATTAAAAGCTTATTCTTCCCTACTCCCATTCGTTTTCCCTGGCCAGCTGCTGGGATAATAACCTGGTAAGGCATAAAAAAACCCCAATCTCTTTGTCTAACTTCAGCACCTAACCCCTCGAGGTCGCTTCGGTTTTGCCGATGAAGTCAAAAAACGACTTCACCGTCAACCCCTCCAGTGCTTGTCGGGGCTGTTCAAGGTGCTTCCGCTATTCTATTTACAATGCTTTTTCTAATAATTTCGGTTTAGCAAATATCATCCTGCCTGCTGATGTCTGTAAAACACTTGTCACGAGAACATCAATTCGTTTACCGATGTAATCTCTTCCTTCCTCGACCACAATCATTGTTCCATCATCTAAATAGGCCAAACCTTGGTGGAACTCTTTTCCATCTTTAATGACTTGAACATTCATTTCTTCCCCTGGTAAAACAACCGGCTTCACAGCATTAGCCAAATCATTGATATTTAAGACAGAAACCTTCTGCAATTCACATACTTTATTAAGATTAAAATCATTTGTTACAAGTATCCCATTCGTTAGCTTTGCTAACTTGACAAGCTTGCTGTCTACTTCTTGGATCTCTTCAAAATCTCCCTCATAAATTTCCACTTTGATCGAAAGCTCTTTTTGAATACGGTTCAGAATATCAAGCCCTCTTCGTCCGCGATTACGCTTAAGGACATCCGAAGAATCAGCAATATGCTGCAGCTCCTCAAGCACAAATTGTGGAATAACAATCGTTCCTTCCAAAAACCCAGTTTGGCAAATATCTGCCACACGTCCATCAATAATAACGCTTGTATCTAAAATCTTCAGAGACTTACTCGCTGTTTTCTCATTTTCATCTTCAGCTGATTTTTTCTTTCCAATTTTATTGGAGAATAAATTTAATAGCTCATCGCGTTTTTTAAATCCAACTTGAAATCCTAAGTAGCCGAATACCAATGTGAGAAGAATGGGCGCAACTGCATTTAAAATGGGAACTTCGATTGCATTTAATGCAAATCCAATTAAAAAAGCAACTAATAATCCAAATATTAACCCAACAGAACCAAAAAGCACATCCGTAACAGGGACCTTAACAAGTGAGTCTTCCGCCCATTTAATAAATCCAATCACATATTCCACTGCCCAAAAACTAATTAAATAAAAAATAATAGCACCTAAAATAGCAGTGACATATGAATTATCAATGATTGGTTTGTCAGTTAAATTTAATAATGATAATAATTCTGGAATCAGTAAAATTCCAAGTGTTCCCCCGGTA
>DATFAH010000075.1:0-4146 GCA_035254805.1 Caryophanales bacterium
TAAATGATCTTTTACTCAATATATCATAAAACTTTTTTGAAGAAATGGGAAATAAAAATCTACACATTATGCTTTTGGGTGAATTCATCTATTTATTAAAACCACAAAATGAAGTTTAAAGCCCCTTTCCAAACTAAAAGACGTGCTAGTATGCACGCCTTTTAAAAGAAATTATTTTTTATAATAGTTTAATGTTCCAATATAAATGGCTTGTGCTGCATTTTCCTGATAGGTTGGGTCATTTAACTTAAAATTATCAACCGCATTGGAGATAAACGCCACCTCCACCAAAACACTTGGCATGGTAGTAGCTTTTATGACACGAAAATCATCTTCCTTTACACCACGGTTAACTGTGCCCATATAGTTAACTAGCTGGGATTGGATTGATTGAGCAAGCGCCTTGCTTTGTGTGCCGCTATACACGCTGTTCCAATACGTTTCAGTACCGCTTGGTGCGGGGGAAGTACTAGAATTGCTATGAATGCTGATAAAAGAATTGGCATGTTGGGAATTGGCTATGTTTACCCGGTCATCTAATGATGGGTAAGTATCCGATTCCCTTGTCATAACGACAGCTGCCCCAGCTGCTTCAAATTTCGGCCGCAATTTATTTGCAATCGCCAGAGTAATATTCTTTTCATATTTACCAAATCCAATGGCACCAACATCTTTTCCTCCATGGCCAGCATCCACAACAATTTTCAGCCTGGCAAGCGGTCCGGTTAATTGGTTAGGTATAATCTGAGCCACAGAACCAGTGCCGCCCAAAACAATGAAATTATGGATATCCTTATCTGCCACTAAAAGACGGATTGGCTGTGGGATACTACTATTATTTGTTAATAGAATAGGAGAATTCTGCTTTGCTGCTACAACAGACCCGGTAAGAGCATCAGCAAAGGTGTTTCCTGTTGCAACATAAGCCGTTGTAGATGGTAAGTTCAGCGTCCGAACGATATTGGCAGAAACCTCATAACGGTCATTTCCACCGATTCTTGTGACAGAAGGGAGCTCGGACTCTACATTTTTGCTGATACTCCCTTCACCACCGACGATGATACTTCCTGACGGCTTCCTTTTAGCAATCGTCTGCTGCACTTCATCAGGCAGAGCGCTGGTACCGGTTAATAAAATCGGATACCCATTTTTCGCTGCATATGGTGCAATAGATAATGCATCCGGGAAATTTTCACCGTAAGCTACAACTACCTTAGCAGAAGCCGGCATTTCTATTGCTATGTTGCTGGATACTTCATACCGGTTTGCTCCATCGATTCTCCGGACATTCTGCACTGGTAATGCTTTTAATTCATTTACGATAGTATCGGAAACACTGGCTGTTCCACCAACAATCACAACCTCTGTTGGATGGAGCCTTACAATTTCATTTTTCGTTTTATCATTTAATTGATTTGGTTCTGTCAAAAGAATTGGCGCATTCAGATAATAGGCTAACGGCGTAGCAGCCAACGCATCAGCAAAAGCGGAGTAATTTGCCAAAATGACTGTACTCGCACCAGATGGAAAGCCTTGGTTCGAAAGCTTAATAGAAACATCAAAACGATCATTACCGTCAATTCGGTTTGTTGTTCCATCTGCAGATGCAGTACCTGCAGCAATAGCAAAAACAAACAGGACCAAGAGGGCAGAAAGCAGTTTTTTCAAGTTGATAACCTCCATGGTTGATGCAAATAGATTAAATTATATATTACTTCCCTAACACTATATTAGGATAATAGAATTGTAAAATTTGTTGATAGGAGAATCCTTGTTTACCCATCTCATTTGCACCGTACTGGCTCATTCCCATACCATGACCCCAACCGCCGCCGTTTACAGTAAAGGCATCAGTAGTTTGGTTAACACTTTTCACATATGGTCCTCTCATAACGTCAGTACCAATCATGGAGCGAATGTCATAGGCCCTTCTGCTAACTGTCAATGAATATTTTTTGATTTTCCCGTTCTCCATCATGTAAGTGCCAGTGGTTTTATCCTTTAAGTAATACCCTAAGGTTACACTTCCATTGATAATGGTATTATCGGAAAATGAAGTTGTAAAGGATATAGAAGGTACGTCAACAATTTTTATTTCATTATTAGGATTTACGTAATAGTTACCAGACGCATCCTTCCAGGTTGTAAGAAATGTTTTCATATTTGCAATAATATTAGCGTTATTTACATTTTCTGATACCGTCGTCCACCAATTAGACGGGTTGGTTAGATCTTTTCCTGTCATATCAATTTGGGTTTTCTTAATAGAATAACTCCAGTTACGGTATGGATTCGAAGTGGCTGCCAAATCGTACGGATCCGCTTTTGTTCCCAAATAAGAAACCTTGCTTGTACCATACGTATTTGTATTGGTCAGTGTCATTCCCCCGTTACTGGAAGAAAAAAAGGCGGTAATTAACTGGCCATCACTTTGTCTTAATACTTGTCCACTCGTTGCAGCTACGACTCTATTAATCTTATCTGTGTAAGGATCAACCACATATCCTCCATATACCTGATAGGAAGTGGTGTCATTAATGATAGTACCTGGACTATATCTTGCCACAAAGGTTCTTGCTGCAACTGATTGTGCCTTCAAGGCTTCTTCATTCCATGATGCTGGCATTTCTCTCGGAACTACACCTTTGATGTATTCTTCAATTGGAAGGTCTTTGCTCATCGGCCTCACATATGAGCCTTCTTTATCAAATTCAATCGTACCTAAATAAGATCTCTGTGTCCCTGTTAAAATATCCAATCGATTAGCAGTGGAATAAGAAGAATTAACCGTAATCGGTTCTGTTCCAAAATTTTTTATTTGGGTAGCACCATTATATAATCCTAAATCACCATTATTTATTTTAACTGTATATGTCGTTCCTGATTTTAGGTAATACCCATTAGGAAGGTTTGCCTCCACATTCGATGAAACCGATCCTGTTCCACCAAGGATATTGACATTTTCCGTTTTTGTATCAATCATTGCCTGTTTAATTTCTGAAGAAAGCTGTTGCCTACTTGTCAAAAGCAATGGAGAATTTTGTTTTGCGGCAAGGACAGATCCAGTTAATGCATCAGCAAATGTATCTCCGCTAGAAAGATAGACGGTTTGGGCATTAAGATTCAAACTCGGATCCTTTATAATATTGGCAGATACCTCATACCGATTGGCTCCGCTGATTCTCCTTACCTGATTAGGCATTTGTTGATTCAATTGATTATAAACATTGCTAGAAACGCTACCTGTCCCACCGATCACAAGTGCGCTGGATTTTCCTGCCAAAGCAGCACTTGTAAAGGAAGGCAAAGTATTTTTGCTCGTTAACAGAATTGGAATCCCATTCTTTGCTGCATATGGTGCAATAGAAAGAGCATCAGAAAATACTTCACCGCTTGCAAGGATGGCCGAGCTGCTATTCCCTATTTTTGCTGCCACATTTTGTGCGACTTCATACCGATTTGAGCCAGGAATCCTTTCTACTGCTAAACTCTGTAATTTCAGATTGTCTTCAATAAATGATGAAACACTCCCCGTTCCACCAATAATGTAAACCTTTGTTGCACCAAGTTCACTAATCTTTATTACCAAATCTGACGATAACTCATCTGGTCGTGTCAATAAAATGGGGGCATTCAATTGATAGGCTAATGGTGCGGCTGCAAGAGCATCTGCAAATGCTTGGTAATTGACCAAGATAACATTGTCCGCTTTGCTCCACCCGTTGTCTGCAACATTATAGGCAACCTCAAAACGGTCAGCACCTGCTATACGAGTATTATTCCCCGCTACTTGAAATGTTCCTGCTGTAGTAAAATCAACAGCAGTCCGGTTTCCCAAATAATTTACGAGTTTAACAGAAATACCAGCTGCCATCGCATCACCCGCTGAAAAAAGAGTTGCCGCTAAAAGACAAATAACCGCAAAAAAGGGAAGATGCAATTTCTTCATTGACAAAACCTCCAATATTTTTTCCAATTTTATCACTCATATTCTTCTACTTTAACAGAGTTTAATAGGTTGGTAAATGGGAAAAATGGTATATTAGAAAGGTTTTCCAAATGATATTAACTGAGTTTAATTGTTTCGGGGGGGAATTGAACCATTCATCTAATAGATTTCCTTTTCCTTAAAAAGGGCTTTTTTAT
>DATFAH010000076.1:0-4254 GCA_035254805.1 Caryophanales bacterium
CATGGACAGGGAGAAGTACAATGCTCCCCTGCTTAAAGAGAGGGAATCCAGAGGCTGGAAGATTCCTAAGCAGGTCATTGGAAAGTCGCCCCTTGAGCTTCTTCTGCCAAAGGACATTTTGTCCAAGTAGTGGAAGACGGACAATAAATCCGTTATCCAAGTAAGTGCCAATTCAATTTTTTTGAATTGGAAAAAAGGTGGTACCGCGGGAGCAAACTCCATTCGTCCTTTTATGACGGAATGGGGTTTTTTGTTTTTCTAAATAGATAAAGGAGGAACTTTGATGGAAGTAAATAATGGTTCAATGTCCACGAAATATGATCCTAAGTCCATTGAAAATGGTCGTTATGAATGGTGGGTTCAAGGTAAGTTTTTTGAAGCAAAAGGAGACGAGGAAAAACAGCCTTTCACGGTTGTGATCCCGCCGCCAAACGTAACAGGAAAGCTTCATTTAGGGCATGCATGGGATACGACCTTACAAGATATTATTTCAAGAATGAAGCGGATGCAAGGCTATGATGTTTTATATCTTCCTGGAATGGATCATGCTGGTATAGCAACCCAAGCTAAGGTGGAACAAAAACTTCGCAGTGAAGGCAAAAGCCGCTATGATTTGGGAAGAGAAAAATTTGTTGAAGAAACTTGGAGTTGGAAAGAGGAATATGCCTCACATATCAGAAAGCAATGGGCAAAAATTGGCTTAGGCCTTGATTACAGCCGTGAGCGTTTTACGCTAGATGAAGGATTGTCCCAAGCAGTAAAAGAGGTATTCGTTTCCTTATTTAAAAAAGGTCTGATTTACCGTGGCGAGTATATTATCAACTGGGATCCATCAACTAAAACAGCCTTATCCGATATTGAGGTTATTTATAAGGATGTTCAAGGTGCATTTTATCATATGCGATACCCGCTTGCTGACGGAACGGGGCATATTGAAATTGCCACTACACGTCCTGAAACGATGCTAGGTGATTCGGCTGTTGCGGTTCATCCAGAAGATGAACGTTATAATCATTTAATTGGAAAAACCGTTATTCTTCCGATTGTGGGCCGGGAAATACCAATTGTAGGTGATGATTATGTTGATATAGAATTTGGTTCTGGAGCCGTTAAAATCACCCCTGCACATGACCCAAATGATTTTGAAATCGGTAATCGCCATCAATTAGACCGAATTCTTGTGATGAATGAAGACGGAACCATGAATGAGAGAGCTGGGAAATATCAAGGGCTTGATCGTTTTGAATGCCGTAAGCAGATTGTAGGCGACCTTCAAGAACTTGGCGTCCTTTTCAAAATTGAAGAGCATATGCATTCAGTTGGTCATTCTGAGCGGAGTGGTGCTGTGGTTGAACCATATTTGTCCACTCAATGGTTTGTGAAAATGCAGCCGCTAGCTGCTAAAGCGATCGAATTACAGGAAAAAGAAGAGAAAGTGAACTTTGTTCCGGAGCGGTTTGAAAAAACGTATTTACACTGGATGGAAAATATCCGTGATTGGTGTATTTCCCGTCAGCTTTGGTGGGGTCACCGTATACCAGCCTGGTATCATAAAGAAACTGGAGAAGTTTATGTTGATCATGAGCCACCAGTTGATATTGAGAATTGGGAACAAGATAATGATGTGTTAGATACTTGGTTTAGCTCAGCGCTTTGGCCATTTTCTACATTAGGCTGGCCTGATAAAGAAGCAGCAGATTTTAACCGTTATTTCTCTACAAATGTACTTGGAACAGGTTATGATATTATTTTCTTCTGGGTATCAAGAATGATCTTCCAGAGTTTAGAGTTTACTGGTGAACGTCCATTTAAAGACGTTTTAATTCATGGTCTTGTGCGTGATGCGGAAGGCCGTAAAATGAGTAAATCACTAGGTAATGGTGTAGATCCAATGGATGTGATTGATCAATATGGAGCGGATGCACTAAGATATTTCTTATCAACGGGAAGTTCACCAGGTCAGGATTTACGCTACAGCAATGAGAAGGTAGAATCAACTTGGAACTTTGCGAATAAAATTTGGAATGCTTCGCGCTTTGCTTTAATGAATATGGAAGGCTTCACATTTGAAGATATCGATTTAAGCGGTGAAAAATCAGTAGCAGACCGCTGGATCTTAACTCGTTTAAATGAAACGATCGATACTGTGACAAGGCTGTCCGACAAATATGAATTTGGTGAAGTGGGCCGTGCCCTATATAACTTTATTTGGGATGACTTCTGTGATTGGTATATTGAAATGGCGAAGCTGCCTTTATATGGTGAAGATGAACAAAGAAAGAAAACAACTCGCTCTATTCTAGCGTATGTTTTGGAAAATACAATGAAATTACTTCATCCGTTTATGCCATTTATTACTGAGGAAATTTGGCAAAACCTTCCGCACATTGGCGAGACCATTACAGTTGCAAACTGGCCTGAAGTAAAACATGAGTATACTGACAACGAAGCAGTATTAGAAATGAAGCTCCTAATGGAAATGATTCGTTCTGTTCGAAATATTCGTGCTGAAGTAAACACACCAATGAGTAAGAAAATTAAGATTTTGATCAAGACGAAGGATGAATCCATTTTATCCATTGTTGAAAAGAATCGTTCGTACATTGAACGTTTCTGCAATCCAGAAGAACTACAAATGGGAACAAATCTTGAAGCACCTGAAAAATCAATGACGGCTGTTATTACAGGACTTGAAATTATTCTTCCACTTGAAGGCTTGATAAATATTGAGGAAGAAGTAGCTAGACTTGAAAAAGAATTGGATAAACTAAATAAAGAAGTAGAAAGAGTCCAAAAGAAACTTGGCAACGAAGGCTTTATCAAAAAGGCTCCTGAAAGTGTTATTGAGGAGGAGCGTGCGAAAGAAAAAGATTATCTCGAAAAAAGATCAATCGTTCAGTCTCGGATAAATGAGCTACAAGGTTAAAAAACGATAGAGGCGAATCCTATTTTGGATTCGTCTTTACCTCTTTTCAATTATTTTTAGGGAGATGCAAACGATGTTTACTACATACGAGGAAGCTGTAGATTGGATTCATGCCAGATTAAGACTGGGGATTAAACCTGGCCTAAAACGGATGGAATGGATGATGGAAAACCTTAGGAATCCGGAGAAGAAGCTTAAGGCTGTCCATATTGGCGGAACAAATGGAAAAGGATCGACAGTTACATTTCTTAGGTCTATTCTTCAGGCAGGCGGCTATACGGTTGGTACTTTTACCTCCCCTTACATTGAGCAGTTTAATGAGCGCATTAGTGTGAATGGAACGCCAATCAGCGATGAGGAAGTATTACAGATTACGAATGCGATTCTTCCACTGGCAAATGAATTGGAAGAAACGGAGCTTGGTGGCCCAACTGAATTTGAAGTGGTTACGGCTATGGCATTTTATTATTTTTCCGAGATTCATCCGGTTGATATGGTTTTATTCGAGGTAGGCCTTGGAGGACGGTTTGATTCGACAAACATTATCACACCGCTGCTTTCCATTATAACAAATATTGGACTTGACCACACGAATATTTTAGGAAATTCTTATGAAGAAATTGCTTTTGAAAAAGCAGGAATTATTAAGACTGAAAAACCAGTTTTTACCGCTATTAAACAATTGGAAGCCTTAAAGGTGATCGAGGAACAAGCAGAAAAAATGAAAGCACCGTTATTCCGGATAAATCAGGAATTTTCAGTAGGAAATCATACATCCTTACCATTTGGTGAAAGCTTTTCTTTAAACACAAGTGACTTTGGTTCGATCAAGACATTAGAAACAAAGATGATTGGTAAACATCAGACAGAAAACGCAGCACTTGCTGTGATGACTTGTTTATACCTAAATCAGAACAATGTCCTTTCTATTGGCGATCAAAATATAAGAGATGGCTTAAAAGTAGCTTTTTGGCCTGGCAGGTTTGAGATTATTTCAGAGAATCCATTCGTGATTATTGATGGAGCCCATAATAATGAAGGAGTTGCAGCACTAACACATGAGCTCTCCAGTCGTTTTCATGGGAAACAAATTCATATTGTTTTTACAGCCTTAAAAGATAAAGCACTGAACAACATGATTGAAAGGCTAGATGAAATCGCAAATAAAATCACATTTGTTACCTTTGATTATCCGCGGGCAACGGAAGCTTTGGAATTATTTGAGATGAGCTATTCAAAAAATAAGACGGTTTGTGCAGACTGGGAAGCAAGCATTAAAGAAGAACTGCAAAATTTGCCAAAAGATCATGTACTAGTGATCACCGGAT
>DATFAH010000077.1:0-5541 GCA_035254805.1 Caryophanales bacterium
AAGGTGTTCTGTTGTCAGCCATGGATTTTCCCGGACCATACCAGTGATTCGACACCACAAAAGCGCGGCCATTAGCCAATATTTTTTCTTTATAGTATCTCTGTCTTCCGTGTTCATCATAGCAATCGGCAACTTCCAATGCGCCATTAAGCAGAACTTCTGATAGAATCGGAAATTTACTGCAGCAAAATAGCCGCTTGCATTCATCCTCACTCGAAAGAATGCGAATTTCCGCTTCATTCAAGCAACTTTTCTCAATAAGAAGGGCAAGACAGCTATATGCAAATCTCTTATTATCGAGTCTTTCAAAATCTATCATAACCACACCTCCAAATGCTTTATATCGAAAGCATAGCATAAATAAATGCAGCCTGGGCATGATTTTACAGGGTTAAACACAGTGTATAACCCACTGCAATTAAACCCGGTTGCAACTAAAAACTTAAAATTCCTCGCTCATCATACACACTTCCATCTGCGTTTCTATTTCTTATACAACGGTCAAGCGCCATGATGGTAGCAACAATTCCATCTATCTTCTCTACGGACTTTTCTTTGTCTGGTTTTATATTTCCAGCTGGGTCTTGTCGCATCACTACATTTTGTGCCATCCATTTAAGAACTGGATGACCGCCATGGTTCATCTTTCCTTCCATCAGCAACTTATATAATTCCTTAGAAGGTGGGGACATATCCTTGTATCCCTGTCCAAATGGCACAACAGTAAATCCCATATCCTCAAGGTTCTGAACCATTTGAGTGGCATTCCAACGGTCAAATGCAATTTCTTTGATGTGGTATTTTTCACCTAGTTCTTCTATAAATTTCTCAATAAAGCCATAATGAATGACATTCCCTTCTGTTGTTTGAATATAGCTTTGAAGTTCCCATACATCGTAATTCTAATGTATCTTTCGGCAACCAAAAGAATGGGAGTACAATGTACTTTTCATCTTCAGTTCTTGGTGGGAAAACAAGCACCAGTGCCGTGACATCAGATGTACTTGAAAGGTCAAGACCACCGTAGCATTCTCGTCCATTCAGAGACTCCAAATCTATTGGAAGATCCCCTCTGCTATAAATATGCTCTGGTATCCAACACACTGTTGCAGATGTCCAGATATTCAATCGAAGCTGTTTAAACACATTCTCCTCGGCTGGATTCTCCAAAGCATTCTTATAGGCTTCACGAACACGATCAATAGATATGGTGTGTCCAAGAGACGGATTTGCCTTGTACCAATTCTTTTCATCATTCCAGTTATCTTCTTCTGTAAGTCCGTAAACTATTGGATAAAAAGAGTGATCCTTTTTTCGACCCGCCTTTATATCCATCGCTTTTGTATGCAATTCATAACAGATACTATTTTTATCCGTTCCGGCTGTAGTGATAATGAAAAAGAGTGGTTGTTCCCTTGCATCACCGGAACCCTTAGTGAGAACATCATATAGTTTTCGATTTGGCTGAGCATGAATTTCATCAAATACTAGACCCGAAACATTCAGTCCATGCTTCGTTCCTGTTTCTGCAGAAAGCACTTGATAAAATCCCACATTGGAATAATTGACAATACGCTTGGTGGCGGCGGTAATCTTGGAACGCTTAAGAAGTGCAGGTGACATCTGCACCATTTGCTTGGCCACACCAAACACAATAGATGCCTGCGATCTGTCACAAGCGGCACCATACACCTCAGCACTTGGTTCATTATCAGCATATAATAGATACAATGCGAGGGCTGCTGCTAGTTCAGACTTCCCTTGTTTTTTTGGGATTTCCACATAGGCAGTCAGAAACTGTCGTTTTCCATCCTCTTTTACAATCCCAAAAAGGTCTCTTACAATCTGCTCTTGCCAGGGAAGAAGTAGAAACTTTTTCCCTGCCCATTTCCCCTTCGTATGGCAAAGATTCTGTATAAAAGCCACCGCTCTATCTGCTTTTGCTTTATCATAATGGGATGTCTCCAGCATAAACGGGGAAGGGGTGTATTTGTACGACATCATACACCACCACCTCCTAGTATTTGTTCCATCTCGTCTGCTTGGTCAACTGGCCCTTCTCCTGCGATAATTCGGCTCCTTGCTGATGGTGTCAAACCGAATTGTTCACAAAACTTCAGCATGATTTTAAGATTGGCTTGGGCAATGGATACTTGTGGCACTTGTTGTAAATATCCGTTTGGTGTTCTGATGATTGTGCCGTGTTGGGTGATAAATTCCTCAGCTTCTTTCCAACGAGCATAAGCTTGACAGTATCCTGCAAAAGCGGCCATATCCATTTCAGTGAGAAGTCCTATCTGTTCTAAAATTTTTCCCATTCGCTTCCACTCTTTTTTTGCCTCATCCTCAAGCCATGAAGGGCATCTAGGGGCTTTCTTAGTTGGTCGAGGCTCTTTCTGGTTAAGCTGTCTGCCACCAGGATTACCCTCCAGTTCTTTTAGAGCAGTCGGCTTAGGCTTTCTTCCTTTCTGTGCCATAGTTCCACCTCCTCTCATTGGCTTATGGCATGAAAAAAAGACCTCCGAAGAAGCCTTTTTGATAAATCTCAAATTTACGAAACATTATGTTTCCATCAAACCACCGTAAACCACACTCAAACTTCCACCATTGTCCCACTGAACCATTACGCTTCCGATATCATCCACACCTCGTACAGTTCCAAGTGTGCCAATAGGTGGTGCTTGTGGGTCATCCATTTTAACAAGCACCGCCCTAGCACCAACTGGGTACTGCTTTCGCAATTGTTCTAGCGTTTCTCTGCTAACCCTAAACATCGCCATCCTCCTTGGAAACACTTACTTCTAGTGTCTTTTCAAGAATGTTAAGGTCAAATCCGAACTTTTTATATGCATCTTCAAGCACCTTGTAATAATGATAACTAGGCTGGCCGAAAGACCGCTTTTCTTCCATTATATAAACCATGGCTACCGTTGCTTTATCCTGAATATGAATGCCGATATCTTTCTTGTAATAAAACGTTGGGAAACCTTCATAACGGTCAAGGCTTCTTTCATCCTGTTCAGTAATCTCCCAAATAACCACCGGAATCTTACTATCCAATTTCTTTTCAATGGTTGCATAGGCTCCAGTCCTCGAACCTTTGAATAACAATTCATAGCCGTTAATTTCTGAAATCCCAATGAATTTTGCTGACGGGCAACGAAAAGCCATTTGCCCAGTATCCATATTACTTCCATAAGCAATGTACAACTTCTTTTTCATCACCATTCTTCCTTTCAACTTATAGTGAGGTTTTGCCTCCGCCTCCTACCACCTAAAGGGCGGCTGAACCGCCCGTGGTGTGCTTCTTTTTAACTTCAAGCAACCTGTCTCCAAGCTGAGTTTCCTTCTAGGTGTTTGAGGAAATGAAGTCTGCATGTCTTAAACTCCTCACCAATAAGTCCTAAGCGAAGCATCCAGCACCTGAATGCATATTTTTCGTTGTCGGTCACCGTTTTTCTAGCCGAAGCCTTTTTCTGTTTCATTGAGACCGCCCCTACTCCTTCTTGCGGAAGTTTTGGTTTTGTATTGCTAATCGTTATACAAAAGAATACAATAAAGAAAAAAGAAAGGTGGAATGATTTATGGCAGCTAAAACAGCAAATGTCCTTGCGCGTGTTGAACCGGAAATAAAAGAAAAAGCTGAAGCGATTATGTCTCAATTGGGAGTGCCTGCTTCTGTTGTCATCAATATGCTTTACAAACAAATCATCATGACAAAGAGCATCCCTTTCTCTCTGTCCCTTCCCACTGCACCGATTGCTCTCGATGAAATGGATGCAGCACAATTCGATGCCATGATGCAAGCTGGGTTTGAAGATGCTAAAGCGAACCGTTCCCGTCCTGTAGCCGATGTATTTGCCGACTTAAGACGGGAGTTATAAAACGATGTCTGAAACCTACGCTGTAAAAATTACCACTCAGGCAGAGGATCAGATGCAGGAAATCACACACTATATTGCTTCTAAACTGAAAGCCCCGGATGCAGCACTAAATCTATTGGATGCGTTAGAGGATGCGATTTCCTCTCTCTCCAAATTTCCACAGCGAGTTGTCCTTACTGAAGAAGAACCGTGGCACAGCTATGGAATTCGTAAAATGCCTGTTAAAAATTTTCTAGTCTACTTCTGGATAGACGAGAATCATTTAAATGTTCAGGTAACCGCTGTTGTTTACGGAAAACGTGATCAGGTTCATCAGCTCTCACAGATGGATATGAATTAAAACGAATGTACAGAAACCCTTTCAACACTATCCTGAAAGGGTTTCTACTTATTTTCTCATTAAATTCTTACCCATAATCTACTTTATTACGAGGTGCGACATTTCATAATAGCTTGACCTAAAGTTCCGTAATGAGGAAGTGTTGTCAGTACTTGAACTCTTGGTACCTATCCTCGGTCATCGTCTTTCTGTCATGGCATGACTTGCACAATGGTTGCCAATTTGTTTCATCCCAAAACAACTCTTGGTCACCTCGATGGGGAACAATATGGTCAACAACTGTTGCCTTCTCAAGCTTTCCCTTATCGTAGCACTTCACGGGCAAGTGGGATAATCAGACGAAGGCGAGGTTTTTCCGCTGTGTGCTTATGTGTTGAGTAAAAATAACACTTAAAAGAAAAGAACATTTCAATCTGATCGATGATGTCAGGAATGGCATAGTCCATATCCAAAGAAAGAGCTGAACGTGATAGAACACAATCCTTCTTTCTTCTGCCATCTTTAAGTGCCCCTAAAACAAATCCTCCAACATCCTTGATTTCATCCTGTTTTGCCTTCGACATTTTTCTATACTGTTCCACGGTTTCGGAAGTTCTGTGTGTTACTGCAATACGATTCCTGAACTCGTCCAATTCCATTTCCTGCTGATTCCATCGATTATCCATACGGGAGTTGCCCGAAGATATCTTTATTTTTATTTGGATTCCCTCCTGGCATTGAAAAGTTCAATATTTCTTGCAGTTCTTTGACGAAGCCGTCTTGCTTCTTTAAACTTTGAATTGTACTTGCGATATTCAGCGGATTTCTCTGGATAAGACATTGCCTTTTCAGCAAATTCCATCATTTCCAGAGCATAATCGTTTTCTAGTCCTTGCAGGAAATGAAGGAGTCTTTGCTTATCTTTTTCAGGTGAATATTTGTGGATGAGGGAGAATACTTTTTTCGCTTTATCTAAGGTGCAAGGGAAAAAATTAGTGAGATTCAATTCCATAAATCCTGTTGGATACACGCTGCGATCCGGTTCTCCCACTCTGCTTGTAAATCAGTTTTGGCCATATAGAAAATCTCCTTGAATTTTTATTTTAAGGAGATTATCTCATTATTGATATGTGTTGAGAATGTGGGTAGAGTTTTACGCTTATTTTCTTGAAATATAAAGAGGGAAAAAATACAATAAATAGTAAATTGATTTAAATCTTTTTAATAGGAAAATTAGTAATGATTAGCTACCGCACTTCGTTTGTTTATCAAACAAAAAAGTAACGAATGATGAAGCTATTCATTACTTTTTTATTTGGTTCATTTTTTTATGATCCA
>DATFAH010000078.1:0-2089 GCA_035254805.1 Caryophanales bacterium
TGAATCTACCTTCCAGCCCTCATAGGGGGAAAATCTAACCAAATGTATTTCATCTCTAAATATTTGGCGACCCCTATTTTTCAAGACCCAGTCTATTTCAATTGGCACATCAAGACTTATTTGTTCTGTTAAATCCTCCGCTGGTAAGATTGGCATTCGTGATATTTTTACGTTATCAATCTGTGACAAAATAGGCTTCCATTTCATTTTTTGCAGGGATGCCGAGTTAACAATATTTTTATCTTGTTGTTTTAAACCCATCATATACGCTTCAATTACTTCATATGGATTTGCTTTTTCTAAATATGTATCTACTTCTCCAGCTGCTTTTAAAATCATTAACATATGAGATAAATCCATCGAATTGGAACAATGTGTTGTACTTCCTAAAAAATGAATACAAAAATGTCCAGGAAAATTATTCTGTAGCGCACCAGCACCATGGGGCATTCCATGCATAGAGGCCGCAATCCATTGATCTTTATAAACAACAATTATGGCACGCCGATTCCAACTCCATTTTCCCCCATAAATTTTTTTCATAATTTTAGTATCCTTTGAGGTTAATGGCTGAACATCAGCATGATGGCTTCCGGCACGCCTTTGTACATAAAAACGTTTCCCTGACTCTACATCCATAACAATAAACTTCGAGTATTTCGGTAAGAGATCGCTAACCTCTTTCCATGACAGTAATTCCACATTAAAACTGATATTACTTGCATGATCAACTGTAGGATACATAAAAAGGATGAAGATAAATAACCATAAACATGTTATTTTTTTCATCCAATCCCCTCCTCGAGAACTCCTTATAATAAAAGAGTTACCTGAAGATCGTTTAATCATGCATATTCTTAAAGTGGAATTTTTTATTCATTTATTTCAAGAGACTTTAATTGAATTTCGATTATATTCCAATCAATACCCTCACCAATAAACACCAAATTAAGCGGCATTTTCATTTCTTCCTTCATATATAGTGGGACTCCATATGAAAACTGAAATAAAGTTGGATATTCGGATTGGTCAAATTGGATATATCCTTTAATCCGATAAATGGTACTAGGTAAATTACTTAAAAATTCTTCAAATTTCACGGATTGAATAGATGATTGAAATAGATAAACAAAGGTAGATAAATGGACTCTATTGTGGTTTTTAGGCTTTTCTTTGTAATTGTCGACCGACATAGACAGCTTTCTTACTTGGTCAATTGGGACTTTGGAATAATTCGTTAAAAGACATCTCACATGCGCATTAAGTGATTGTATTTCATATGTGGCCTGTGCTTGCTCAAAATCATTTAGTTCGTCCATTTTATTAATAAGAATAAGGTTTGCGTACCTTACTTGTTCAAGCAGCAGTTGCTGAATATTGGGGCTTAAGTATAACCGGTCCTTCCATCTTAAACCATCAACAGTTGTGATGATTCCTTTAATCGTAATGTAATCAGCAAAAAGAGGTGAGAGGACAGCATCCAAAACCTCTACCGGATGTGCAGCACCAGTTGTTTCTATATAAATAACTTCTGGCTTTTCGGCAATAAAAAGTTCTTGCAGCTGTGCCTCTAGTTCATCTTGGAGTGAACAGCAGACACACCCCCCTAATAGTTCTTTTAATGATATATCCTCTTCCACCTCGTTAGAGTCAATTGACACTTTGCCAAGCTCATTCATCATGACGGCTACTTTTCTTTCCATTCCCCTTTCTTCTTCGAGTAATCGCTTTAATAGAGTTGTTTTTCCACTACCTAAAAATCCTGATAAAAGATAAATTTCTGTTTTTTCCATCCTAATCCCCTTTTATATCCTCCAAGATTTCCTTTGCGATCAGACCTATGATTTTTTCTAATTCTTCTAGGCTCCTATTTGTCAAATATCCGATTGTTTGAAACCATTCTGATTTACATTTCCATATTGGAATATAGCCATTCGGAAAATATTCACCATTCGTTTCAAAACCTAATTCTATAAATGAATCATAATTAGCTTCAAAGACATTTAAAGCATCCACACATTTTCCGTTTTTCATCCGAATTAGTTCAATTACAATCCGTTTACCAATTTTTACAAATTCTGTTTGAATT
>DATFAH010000079.1:0-3855 GCA_035254805.1 Caryophanales bacterium
AACAACAAGTAAAATCATGGCGCGGTAGAAGGATTCCTGCCAGCTCCAACCAAGCAAATAGTGGGGGAGAAACATCATAAAAATAACAACAATTAGGACCATTTTTACATATGTTCCCTCAAATCGTTCAATAAAGAGCTGTGAGGGTGATTTTTCACTTTGGGCCGATTGAACAAGTTCAATAATTTTTTGAAATAATGTTTCACTGCTACCTTTTGTGATCTTTACTGTGATCGCACCTGTAAGGTTGACCGTTCCAGCAAAAATTTCATGATGTTCGCCTTTAGTTACAGGAATCGATTCCCCTGTAATGGCCGCTTCATCAATGTTGGTTTGTCCTTTCATAATCACACCATCTGATGGTACCCTTTCTCCAGGTTTTACCAAAATTAGATCTCCGATTTGGAGCTCTGAAACAGGCACTTTTTTTTCGATTCCATTATTGATTAATAAGGCTTCCTCGGGCTGCAGCTCCATCAATGAAGAAATCTCTTTATGACTTTTGTTCATCGTATAAGTTTCTAAAGCCCCACTGACGGAAAAAATAAAAATTAAAATAGCCCCTTCAGCCCAATAGCCGATAATGGATGACCCGATAGCGGCAAAAATCATCAGCATCTCCACATTTAAATCTTTCGTTTCAAAGGTTGCCTTTAGACCTTCTTTTGCTTTTGCGAAACCACCAATGAAAAAAGCTAATAAATAAGAAATGATCGAGGTTTCGTTAAAATCGTATTTATCCAATAGCCACCCAGTTAAAATAAGCACGCCGGAAGTACCAGCTGCAATTAATTCAGCATGCAGTCTGATCCTGTCTATTAGGCCATCTTTTTGAGGCTGTTCTTTTCTTTTTGCATTAGAGCCCATGTAATCCCCTCCATGATGTTGATTTTTAATGAGAAAAATAATCAGATTCACTGCCCTAAAAAAACACGAAAGCTGTCATCAAAAGATGACAGCAAGATTGCCAAGTTCATAATATAAAAAAACTATTTGCATATACTTTCCTATATAGTCTATGAGATGAAAACGAAAAAGTACCAATGAATTATAAATTATTTGGAAGTACTTTGCTTTTTCTTCCGAACAAAAAGATCATCGCAGAAATGATCAATAAAATGGTGCTTACAATATGGAAGAAACTTGAATTTTTAAAGAATTGGATAAACAATCCTCCAATAATCGGGCCACTCAAACTTCCGATACTAAAAAAGATCCCACACATTAAATTACCTGTTGGCAATAAATTTCTTGGCATGAGATCTGACATATAGCTGATTCCAAGTGAAAAAGTAGAGCCAACAACCATTCCAGCAAAAAGGAATGATAACAGGAGTCCGATCGTGGAATTTTCGAGAAAACTGGCACCTGTAAAACTTAAAAATCCAAGGAAAAGGACAATCATTAATATTTTTTTTCTGTCAAATTGATCACTTAAGATTCCTAATGGAAGCTGGGTAATAATACTACCAATCGAAAATGCGGATAAAACAAGGGAAATATTTGCGACCTCTAAACCAATTCTTAATCCGTAAACAGGAAAGATCCCATTTAAAGATGATTCCAAGAAACCATAAGCAAAAGGCGGTAAAAAGGCAACCCAGCCAAATCTCCATGCTTTGGAAAATCTCTTAATGGTTTCAAAGAAGGAATCTTTCCCGATTTCTTGCTCAGGGAATTCGTTCTTAAGGGTAAACAAAAAGATCCATCCAATAAAACATAGGCAGGCAGAAGCAATAAATGGTAAGGAAGGATTTACATTGACTAATGGAGTCATCAGCGGACCTGCAGCAAAACCAATGCCAAAGAATAATCCGTATAAAGAAATATTTCGACCTCTTTTGTTAGGTGGTGAAGTAGAGGTAATCCAAGTCTGTGTCGCAAAATGAAGGGAATGGTCCCCAATCCCGATGATAAGGCGGAGAACAAACCAAAACCAGAATGATTTCCATAACGGAAATAAGGCCAAAGAGATAATCACCATAGCCGAACCAGCAACTAAAACAGGCTTATAGCCATATTTTCGAAGCGGCATCTCCATAAAAGGAGAAACAAGCAATATTCCAATATATAAAGCGGTGGCATTGAATCCGTTTAAAGAGGAGGAAACACCGCTTTTTTCAAAAATAACCGCAATAAGAGGAAGCAGCATCCCCTGTGAAAAACCTGAAATGGCAACAATTCCAACTAATATCCAAAATTGAAAATACGTCTTTTTCATAAGCAACCTCGTTTGGCTTAGTAATGTTTCTAGATGATGGTAACGGGAAAAGTATTGTTTTGCAAGCAAATTTTTTTTTAGGTTATGCTAAAATAAGGAAAGTTTGATTGGATTCAACGTTTCATGAAGATGGAACAAAAGAATAGAATCGAAATATAGGAATGAAAGATTGAGTGGAGGGAATGCGGTGACAAACAAAATTTTTATGCTATTGATGATTGTAGGAATCCCACTTTCTATCCTTGGGTCATTTCTACATTGGCCAACCATTTTAATGTTTATTGTTTATTGTTTAACGATTATTGCACTTGCAAGTATTATGGGCAGGGCAACAGAAAGCTTGGCGATTGTGGCCGGTCCAAGAATTGGCGGATTATTAAATGCAACCTTTGGTAATGCCGTTGAATTGATTATTTCCATCTTTGCCTTAAAAGAAGGACTTATTGAAGTTGTTCTTGCTTCCTTAACGGGTTCTGTGCTTGGGAATTTGCTGCTTGTCGCCGGACTTTCTTTTTTTGTCGGTGGATTAAAATTCAAACGTCAAGAGTTCAATGTGTATGATGCTAGGAACAACTCGGGGTTATTAATGTTTGCTGTCATAGTAGCCTTTGTTATTCCCGAAGTATTCTCGATGAAAATGGAAAAGGCAGAAACATTAACATTAAGTATTGGAATTTCGATCACTTTGATTATTCTTTACCTTGCTGCTTTATTCTTCAAGCTTGTGACACATCGAGGAGTTTATCAGCATGAAACAGTAGAAACACATGAAGAGGAAGAACCAGAATGGGGTAAAGGGAAGGCAATTGCTGTACTTGCTATTTCAACTCTTGCCGTCGCCTATATTTCAGAAAATCTTGTCCACACTTTTGAGTATGTGGCAAAATCATTTGGCTGGACAGAGTTATTTATCGGGGTCATTATCGTTGCCATCGTTGGAAACGCAGCCGAACATGCCTCAGCTGTATTAATGGCATATAAAAATAAAATGGATGTAGCGGTTGAAATTGCCATTGGTTCCACTCTTCAGGTGGCAATGTTTGTCGCACCTGTCCTTGTGATCGCATCCTTATTTTTTAACACCACGATGCCACTTTTATTTAGTTGGCCTGAATTAATCGCGATGGTATCATCAGTCCTTTTAATGGTAGTCCTTTCGAATGATGGAGAATCGAACTGGTTTGAAGGGCTTACTTTACTCGCTGCCTATTTTATTATGGGCCTCGGATTTTACTTATTATAAAGAAAACTTGGCTAGCGCATGTGATCGTCAAGTTGCCTGACATGAGATTTGAGGGCTTGATTATTTAAAGTTCGTTAAAAAAGTTAACCTAAAATCAAAGACTCAAGGCTTTGGCCAAGAGTCTTCTTTAATTTAAGGTATTAAATAAGTATTTTTTAGTGTTTTAGGGATAAATCAATCGCTTTGCTTTTGGGACCATCAACCACCAACCTTCATGTTTAATTAAAATAAAGAAAAACACGAGTGTTGAATATCATATAAGACGAGAATCCCAACCTCCTTATTATTAGAACTTTCGCGAATTGATTGCTGCCCTCCTTTTTGAAAGGTTAAGTTAATTATAATGGATGATTTGATTTTTGTAAACGTTCAGATTATTGCATTTATATTA
>DATFAH010000080.1:0-2288 GCA_035254805.1 Caryophanales bacterium
ATCATCACCGGTGCTGGATCTGGTTTAGGGAAGGAATTAGCATACCAATTATCTGCAAAAGGCTATCATTTACTTTTAACAGGACGGACAGTAGAGAAACTGACTTTAGTTAAAAATGAAATTGAATCTGCAGGCGGAAAAGCTGATGTTTTCGTATTGGATATCCGTAACCAGTCTAAGGTAAAAGAAAAACTCGCAGAACTAAGTCGTGAATTTTCTTTTTACGGGTTAATTAATAACGCTGGAGTTGGCCATTTTGGTCCATTTCTTGAAGTATCGGAACAGGAAATGAACGATATGTTCGATACAAATGTATTTGGAACATTGCATATGACAAAGGAATTTCTGCCCTATATTGTGGAAAAGAAAGAGGGACATATCCTGAACATTATTTCCACAGCAGGGTTACGCGGAAAAACGAATGAAGCTGTATATGCAGCAAGCAAATTTGCCGTCAGAGGCTTTACGGAAAGTCTGCAGAAGGAATATGAAGGAACGAATATTCGCTTTTCCGCTGTATATATGGGGGGAATGGATACGCCTTTTTGGACAGATAGCAGCCATGTAGGGGATCCATCTCGTTTTCGATCTGCAAAAGGAGTAGCCGAAATCATTGTAGATCAAATGGATCAAGATTCAATCATCATTGAGAGTGAAAAAAACTAGAGGGCTTTGTTTCAGCCCTCTTCTCTTTGTTCATCTAAATATTTTTCAATAAGTTCAAATGAAAACCCTTTACGGTATAAAGCTTGCTTAACCTTTTGCTTATATTCAAAGCCTGTAAGGTTTTGATATTTCCTAAGGATCTTTTCCCCCTGAAACCGAATGGCGTCAAGATCATCTTCCTCACGGTCTGAATCATCAATTTCATTTAAGGCCAAATGAATGACATCAAACGGGTATCCTTTTCTTTGCAGCATTTGTTCAAGCTTTTGCTTGATGATCCGCTTCGATTCCTTTGCATTTTTCTGAGTATATTTTGCGCAAAGGTTTTCTGCTTTTTCTAACTGAAGATCAAAAGAATATTCTTCTAGGACGGTTTCGATAATGGCCTTCTCAATCCCTTTTTCTTTCAATTCCATCCGAATTAAATTCGGACCTTTATCCGTTGTATTTATCTGTGTTCTTGCATAGGCCCGGCCAAATTCCTCATCATTCACATATTTTTGTGCTAATAATTTATGTAGGACCTCATTAATGACAGGTTCCTCAATTTCTTTTTGCACTAAATAATCTTTTATTTCTTTCTCAGATCTCATTCTTCTTGCTAAATAGGAAATGGCCAGATTATACGCCTTGCGAATGTCATCTTGATAGTTAATTTCCATTAAGGAAAACTCATTAAGTTCCATCCCCTTTTTCAATTGAAATTTAACTAATACATCTGCATCTACACTAAAGGCGAACACTTCATCCAAAAAAATATTATATCGGTCCTGATTTTTTCGTTGGGTGGTAATTTTTGTGATTACAGCCATATTTCTCACCTCCATTTTACTGTACCAAAAATTTTTCAAAATTTCCCGTATCATTCTTTTTTAACAAGGCAAAAATGGAAGTAGTATTCGTGAAGGGAATGATTGGAATGGTTGAGAAGAAGAAAAAGGAAAAGCCAAAGTATACGTTAACAAGTGCCCAAGAGGTTACATATCAACGTGATTTCAAGATGGCTGATCGTGCAGGCGGCTATGACGAGCGTAGGTTAAAACATTAATAGGTGAAAAATTCCACTCATCGACTCCTTTTAAATTGCAAATGATAAAAGCGGAAACCTTTTGTGTTTCCCATTATCAATCAACTGAAAGGGGTCTTTTTTCAATGGGTCGTTCTCGTGGACACAATTCTCGCGATAAAAACAAAGCTTCACTACCACAGGTGCCTAAAAACCTTAAGTCAGATGGAATTGATGAAGAATATTCAAGAGAACTCGCTGATCATGAGGATCTTGAGGCACAAGCACGAGCAAATGCCGCCAACCAGCGTGTCAGGGCTAAAAAACGAAAATAATCCCTTTATTTTGAGAAACAAAAGCGCAAGCGCTTTGAACATCGACGTGATCTGGAGGGGCTCAGGCTTGAGATAAAGGAAACACGATGAAGGGATTATGAATCGATGTTGACTTATTGTAGGGAGAAGTCTCGAAGTACGCTAGTCGATAGGCCGTTTGCGGTAAAACGTTAATAAACTAAATTAAAGTTGTTAACAGGTTAGTATTTTATTATTTCCTTAACAAAAAAAGAGGAGCAGGGAAACCTGCTTCTTTTAATAAAAGAAAAGGGGAAATAAAA
>DATFAH010000081.1:0-4462 GCA_035254805.1 Caryophanales bacterium
CTTCACATTTACGCTGGTGATTATTTTTAAATTTCGTAAATGTTTTTTCAAAGTTACTACCACACGAACATTGAAAAAGTAACTTTTGAGAAAAACCATGATATTCCGTCGTAATCAACTTACTATCCGAATTGTTCTCAACAAATTCTTTAATTTTACCAATCGTCCATCTTTTATTTATTCTTTTACACCTCTATATTTTATCACTAAGTCAAGGCTATTCTTGAATCATTTATTTACGAGCGTATTTCCTAAATATCCCAAATTCCTTATTATATCATGAACAAGTACACAGATAAACATATAGAAGGTATCTTGTAAAACGATCCTGCCGCATTATTTAAAGAAGTAAAAAGAATTATTGGCATTCCAGTAATTGGGCCCGTAGCACTCTTTGGAAATTAATCCAAAACGCGTTGTTTTTATTATTTAATTGACTCATTTTTTAAAGTGGTAATTCAAAATGGTTACTTAGGTAAATATTTATAAATACTACCCACATTCATTTCTACATCGAGATGATATGACACATATATTTTCCCATTATCCTGAAACTCCCACAAAGTACCTTTCATTTCTCCATCAACTACGCCTATTGTTTTCCAAAATGGGATAAAACTTGGGACGTGGATTCCTAATTTTTCTGCTTCGGGTTCAATAGTAAATAATACTAATTTGGTATTCTGGGAAACCAAGGTATTATTTGGTCCAGCTTGAAAATGTGGAACAAAGAACAAATATTTAGCCCACCACGACAAAAATAAAATGATTAATTGCAATCGGGAAAATTAATTTTTTCTTCATATGTCCCCCTATTTTTAATCATTACTTATACTCTTCCTTAAAGATTTTAACACGAAATTCCATTTGTCCTGCAGAATAAAAAAAATTTTTTACCCCTTGATTATTAAAAGTAATTCAATTAATATCTAATTAGATAAATATAAAAGTAGGTGAATTATTGAATGCAATTAAACAAAATTGTTGAATTTCATAAAGCATTAGGTGATCTTACAAGGGTTCGTATTATTGCTTTACTCCAACAAGGTCCTTTGAATGGGCAAACGATTGCTGAGAAATTAGGGCTTAAGCCACCAACGATTACACACCATATTGCGAAACTGCGTGAGGTTGGACTTATAAAAGAACGCCGTGATAAAAATACTATCTATTTTTCTCTTAATACAAAAATATTGGAGATGAGTGCTAAGAGCATTTTAACTGTTGGAACAGGAGGCGACTCAAAATTGGAAATGTCGGTTACTGAAGGGGAACGATCAGCTATTATCAATAATTTCTTCACAAAAGATGGGAAACTGAAAAACTACCCTGCACAACGAAAGAAAAAGCTTGTGGTACTTGCGCATATAGTCAAAGGATTAGAAATTGGGAAAGTATATCAAGAGATAGAAGTCAATGAATATTTAAAACAATTTCATGAAGATTATGCAACATTAAGACGCGAGCTTATTATGTGCCAATATATGTACCGAGAAAATAATCAATATGAGTTAAACCCCACTGAGTTATGGTGGTTGAGTTAAAAGGGTGTCACCTGGCACCCGTATTTTTTCACTTAACTAATTAGATACATATAAAATTAGATGGATGTAAAAGAAGGTGAATAAAATGGTTATTTCATTAATAAAAGCAGAAAAACAATATCGAAGGTTGTTTTTAGCTGGGATTGTGAATGGTATTGGGGACCGATTTAGTTCTGTAGCTGTTTTAGCGATGCTTCTTCATTTAACAGGGTCAGGATTGGCAGTGGGAATTACTTTAGCAATTCGACTGATACCCTCTTTATTTTTTGGACTAATAGGAGGATTGCTGGCAGATCGATTTTCAAGAAAAACTATATTAGTAGTTACAGACCTTATAAGGATTGTGTTTGCCTTGTCCTTCATATTGGTTCACAGTAAAGAGGATATCTGGATTGTCTATATTAGTTCATTTATTTTAGCTACAGGGGAGGCTATATATGGACCGGCAAGAAAATCGGCTATACCTGGCCTGGTTAACAAAGAACATCTAGTAAAAGTGAATAGCTTGGAGCAAGTAATGGTAGGCATCGTTTTAGTCATTGGTGCCCTTTTAGGTGGAATAGTTTCATTGATTTTTGGAGCTGATGTGGCGTTTTGGTTAAATGCAGTATCATTTTTGGGAGCCGCAGCCATCATCTCTACTATTATGTTTCCAGAAAATAAAAATATAAAAGGCGCGGTAGAAGAGTCAACAAGGGAAAATCTAATTTCCATCTTCAAAAAGGTAATCTTGAAGTCATTTCCGGTTCAATTCCTTTTTTTCTGTGAGATTTTAATTGCTTCAATGAATGGAATTGATAATGTTCTAATAAGTGTGTATGCGGTTAAGGAGTACCATCTCGGGGATATGGGTGTAGGTCTTTTTTATGGTTCATTAGGGATTGGTTTAATGCTAAGCTTTTCTGTTTCGAATCGACTACAAAAAAATTTCCTTGTTACAGGTTTAGTATGTCTATTGCTTGAAGGGACTTTTCTAGTATTATTAAGCCGAACATATTTAGTGGTTTTAGCTCTTCTAATGTTTTGTGGTGCTGCCTTTATGTCCGGGATTGGAAATGCGTGCTTTGATACCATTCTCATGAAGGAAATCCCTGAGAAGTATCAAGGTACAATGTTTGGACTATTAGCAACTATCGTAAACACCTTAATGGGGTTATCTATGTTTATATCTGGAATCGCATTACAATACCTAACAGCACGTTCTTTGGGTTTGATTGGTGGTATCGCTTATATTCTTGTTTCCATTTTCCTAATCGCAACCATTTCAACCAAAGCACATCGAAAAAATGGTACCATTTGAGTGGTACCTTGTGTGCTTTATTAAGTACAAGGAAATGGACCTCCGCCTCGTTGACATCTCCGATCTTCAGCCCTTGCGCCCTTTAATGGAATAACGAAAATATGTGTTTAGTTCTAAAATCGATCATTACTTATTGAACTATCGCCGTTAGCTGAAGAAGAAATTCTTTTATTTCTATAACAAGCCAATAAATTTCAGCTAGCATTTTGGTACAATTCACCACAAAAATTTAAAATTGGGTTAAATATAAAAACTCATATTCTTGTGTTTCACGTAGAAACATAAGTATGAAAGAAGAGGTGAAAAAAATGAATTCTTCTGATAAAGCTAACAAAAAGGGACTGTTTGCAATAAATCCTATAATTCTTTTACTTGGTCTTGTTAGCTTATTTACGGACCTATCTAGCAATATGATTGTGCCTATTCTTCCCTTATATCTTGCGACCGTTTTACACGTACAGGTAGGTTCAATTGGTATTATTGAAGGAATAGCCGAAAGCACCGCCAGTATTTTAAAATTGTTTTCTGGCTGGATTACGGATCGTTTAGGGAAATATAAGCTACTCATGTTAATTGGCTACGGACTATCCAATTTGACAAAACCGCTATTCGCGATAAGTGGCTCTTGGAGTCAGGTTCTTGTCATTCGTTTTTCCGATCGAATTGGTAAAGGAATAAGAACTTCGCCTCGTGATGCGCTGTTAGCTGATTCCACAACGATGGAAGAACGTGGTAAAGCGTTTGGTTTTCGCCGTGCTATGGATGCCTTGGGGGCAGCATTGGGACCATTGGTTGCTTTTGGGATTTTAGCTATTTATGCAGGTAATTATCGTCTCGTATTCTGGCTATCCGTTATTCCGGGGGTCCTAGCGATAATTCTTATCATCTTCTTTTTAAAAGAAAAAGATCGAGAGGAAAACGTTATAAAGGCAAGCCTTCCGAAAATAGGTTTTAAAAATCAAAATCGTCGCTTTATCTGGTTTTCAATTATTTTCACGTTATTTACAGTTGGAAATTTCTCTGATGCTTTTTTAGCTTTGCGTGCTAATGACGTAGGCATGACCCCTGCTTTCATTCCATTAACCTTTTTTGCATTGAATATGAGTAGCAGCATCTTTTCAATGCCTATAGGAATGTTATCTGATCGTATTGGTCGTCGACCCGTCCTTATTTCTGGATTATTAATTTTTGCAGTCATATACTTGGGATTCGGTATCGTAAAAAGCGTACCTTGGATTTGGGTATTGTTTGTTTTATATGGATTTTACTTTGCTTTTACTGAAGGAATACAAAAAGCTTATATTGCTGATATTGTGCCCGAAGGGCAAAGGGGCACAGCGATGGGTACTTTCAATGCTATGACCGGTTTGGCGGCATTACCGGCAAGTATTATGGCAGGCTATCTGTGGCAGACATTTGGACCTATGGCAGCATTCAGTACAAGTAGTGTTATTGCTGTAGTAGCAGCATTATTGATGATGATCTTGCGCATTTAAATCGAAAGTAAAAAAATCACTTGAGTGTATTCAAGTGATTTTTTTTAGAAAATAGGGTTTCTTTTTATCGTATGAATGATTTTACCGTTACGAATTACATGAACTTCAATCTTTTTATTTTC
>DATFAH010000082.1:0-5751 GCA_035254805.1 Caryophanales bacterium
TTAAAACTTTATTAAATACATTTAATGTGAAATTGGAAAATATCGAGAAAAGACTTTCCCGGTTAGAAAAAATGGACAGTATTGAACATCGGGTGACTGTTAATCAAATTGATCTCTCAGATATAAAGGAGACACTTGAGAGGGTAGAGGGAATGCAAAAAGTTGAAGTGCTAAATATCTTAAAAGAAATAGAACAAACTAGAGGTCAGGAAAATAATGAACAAATCAAATATATTAATCGCCGCCTTGATTCTCATCTTGTAAAATTGGCTAAAGCAGAAGAAGAGATCATGATTTTAAAAACGAAAGAATGACCATGAACTGCTAATTTTATAGTGATTCTTTTTTTGCGAAAAAAACCAGACCTTATTCTTTGGTCTGGTTTTTAGTCTTTAGGAAACAACTTCCGTTTTAGCTAATGGAAGCTTTTGTGGCGAAGGTTCGTTGTGCTCCATTTTATTAATCACTTCAATATATTTGATATGGTGTTCTTCCATTTCTAAAATTTTAAAGGTATAGGAATCATGTGAGAGTATATCGCCCTCTTTAGCCTCGTAATTTTCCGTTAAAACCCACCCGCCGATTGTGTCAATATCTTCATCATCAATTTCAAGACCTAACAAATCGTTAACCTCGGATACTAAAACTTTAGAATCAATAATATAATGATTTTCTTTGATTTTACGAATCATTGGAATTTCATCCATATCAAATTCATCACGAATCTCACCAACAATTTCTTCTAGGATATCCTCAACGGTTACAAGTCCAGATGTTCCGCCGTATTCATCCATTAAGACTGCCATATGAACCCGATCCTTTTGCATTTTTACAAGCAAATCATGAATCGGAATTGTCTCAATTACTCTTAAAATTGGTCGTGTATACTTTTCAATTGTTTGTGAAGATAAGTTCTCATTTCTAACTAAATCTGTGATCATTTCCTTTACATTAACAAGGCCGATAATATGGTCTTTGTCCCCATCCACAATGGGGTACCTGGTGAATTTTTCTTCCCGCAAAACTTGAAGTAAGGTTTCCAAAGTATCATCTTTTGACAATGAAATAATTTCTGTTCTTGGAACCATTACCTCTTTGGCAATGCGGTTATCAAATTCAAAAATCTTGTTTACATACTTAAACTCTGACTGGTTTATTTCACCACTTTTATAGCTTTCAGACAGGATAATACGAAGTTCTTCTTCTGTATGGGCAATTTCATTTTCAGATACAGGTTTTAGACCAAACATGCTGGCTGTTATTCTAGCTGAATTATTAAGTGCCCAGATAAATGGATACATGATCTTATAAAAAAGGATAAGTGGCCGTGAAACGACAAGGGTAATCATTTCAGCTTTTTGAATTGCAAATGTTTTAGGGGCAAGTTCACCTACAACAACATGTAAAAAGGTTATAGCAGTAAAGGCAATTCCAATCGATAAAATGTGGGTAATATTTTCAGGAATATGCAAATCTACTAGTAATGGATGTAGGATCCGTTCGATGGTTTTTTCCCCAAACCAACCTAATATCAGTGCTGTTATGGTAATCCCTAACTGACATGCAGACAAATACTCATCTAAATTAGAAATGACTTTTTTTGCAGTAATTGCTTTCGTGTTACCTTCCTCAATTAATTGATCAATTCTAGAACTTCTGATCCTTATGATCGCAAATTCTGAAGCGACAAAAAAGGCTGTTAAAGCAATTAAAATGGCTATGACAACCAAGTTAAATATGTCCAAATAAGTTCCCTTAGCTCGTTTTTGACGAGTAAGGAATCCACCTCCCGATAAAGCGAAAATTAACTCGTTAAATTCAAAAGAGAATTCATTAATGCTGTTTTAGGCAGTGTAAGTTTATTTGCGAGCTTTTTCTTTTGCTGTTCATCTAATGTCTCGATCAAAGAAATTAGGACAGCCAAATCGTTTTCCAGATGTTTCATCTGTTGTGTAACCACACCTACATGCTGTTCCACTTCGGAATCACGAATATTCTTTGCTTTTTTCATTTCTAGTTTTCTCTTAATCTCGTCTAATGGATAATGCAATTCTTTGCAATTCTCAATAAACTTCAAATCAATTAATGATTCTTCTGAATAAATCCGATAATTAGCTTTAGAACGTTCTGCTTTTAATAATCCAATGGAAGTATAGTAGTCAATTGTTCTTTTGGAAACCATTGCAATATCTGCTAATTCACCGATACGATAGAGAGCCCCATCATACCACCTCGACTATTACTGAAATTAATCATTATTATAAAGAATTTAAAGCGTACAGTCAAACGTTATAGTTTTTAAAAAAAGCTGTTATCAACATTTTATGGGGAAAAACGACGTTTATGAAAAAATAAAAAAATATGGCTCCTATGGTAGAGGCGTAACAACTTTTCTTACATCTATATACATAATATGATGGCCCTCATTTTCTTCGATTTGGAAAATAAATCCGTCTCGTTCGAGCTTATCACCTTTATGGATATCAAATTTTTGGGTTAAAAACCATCCACCAATGGTATCAACCTCATCTTCTTCAAGCATTGTTCCTAAAAGATCATTTACATCTTCAATGAGAACTTTTCCATCAAGGATATAATGGTTATCCTCTAATTTTTGAATAAGGGGAAGTTCATCGAAATCAAATTCATCGCGAATTTCCCCGACAATTTCCTCTAAAATATCCTCTACAGTCACAATACCAGCTGTTCCCCCATATTCATCTGATAAAACAGCCATATGGGAACGGTTTTTTTGCAATTTTAAAAGGAGTTCATGAATGGGAATCGTTTCAATGACATGAATGACAGGTTTAATATAGGGTATCAACGTATTTTCATCCGGACATTTTTTATCAATACAATCTGTCAAGATTTCTTTAATATTCACAATCCCTAAAATCGTATCCTTGTCACCGTCTATAACAGGATATCTTGTATATTTTTCTTCCTTTATCGTGCTATATATTTCATTCATGGATGCTTCTTTTGAAAGAGTGATAATTTGTGTTCGTGGGACCATGATTTCCTTCGCAATCCGATTATCAAATTCAAAAATGTTGTTTACATAACGATATTCTGATTGATTTATTTCCCCGCTTTTATAACTTTCGGAAAGGATCATGCGAAGTTCTTCCTCTGATAAAACAATTTCATGTTCAGAGGCTGATTTAACTCCGAACATTCCGGTGATCAATCTTGCTGAACGATTTAAAATCCAGATAAATGGATACATAATCTTATAGAAAATAATGAGAAATGGGGCAAATAGGAGCATAATATTTTCTGCTTTTTGAATGGCGAAAGTTTTAGGTGCTAATTCCCCAATAACAACATTGAAAAAGGTGATGATTAAAAAAGCGATAATAAAAGAAAGAATATTTTTTAATGAGATCGGGATATTGATTTGTTCAAAAACAGGACTTAAAACTTTCCGGATTGTAGGTTCCCCAAGCCAACCTAAAATCAAAGAAGTGATGGTAATCCCAACTTGAGTGGCAGATAAATATCCATCTAAATTGGTGAGTACTTTTTTTGCAGCTTCCGCTTTTTTATTGCCTTCTGATAGCAGTTGATCGATTCTAGTTGCCCTGATTTTAATCATGGCAAACTCAGAGGAAACGAAAAACGCTGTAAAGGAAATGAGAATGGCAATTGTGAATATATTTATTAAAATCATTCATCACCTTACAAATGGTAAGGATTCACCTCCGTGATAAAACCCTCATTATTCTCTATTATAACCATAATTTTCATTTTCCACTTCATTAAAAATGGGGAACAAAATAAAAAACCGCCGCAAAAGGCAGTGGATTTTAATTGTTTGAAGTAGTCGTTCCATTCCAGTCTTTTGACAGCATCCCATACACGATTAAATCATGGAAATGGCCATGCAGCAGTTCCCCTTCTCTAATTTTCCCTTCTTTTATAAATCCTAGTCTTTCGGGAATGGCTCTGCTTTTTATATTTTTTTCTCCACAACGAATTTCAACACGGTTTAAACCTAATTCAAAAAAAGTGTAATTCAATAAAGCTTGAACGGATCTAGTCATAATCCCGTGACCTTCCGCTTTTTTTGAAAGGTAATATCCAATACTCGTTTGTTTATTGTACCAATCGATTTGAGTTAATCCAATGGAACCAACAAGCTTGCCTTTATACAGAATTCCAACATTAAATCCGTTGTTTTCCGAAAATTGCTGAAGCCAAATAGGGATAATGGATTCAAATTGATATGGCAATTTCATGTTTTCAACCCATGGAAGCCATTCATTCAAATGTTTACGATTGTCTTCTACTAATTGAAAAAGTTTTGAAGCGTGATGTGGCTGAAACAATTGGAGTTCGATCTCCTGGTCAACCTTTAATACAAACATAGGCAAATCTCCCAATCACATTTTAGTTTGTTAGTCAGAAAAAATGATATTTTCTGAAATCGAACAACCTGTCTTTAGCAACTAAAAGCCAGCTAATCGACGAGTTTTCTATATACAAACATCATATGCAGGATATTTTATGTAATGAAGATTCAGAAAAATAATCTTCCTCTTAGCTAATCAGGATTTTTTTACATCATGTTGCCATTAGCCTTCATTGCTACTGGCAATGGGCAGTTTGATGATGAAAGTCGTTTTTTTCCGAGTCGAATGGCAGGTAAGCTCACCTTTATGCTTTTCAATGATTTCTTTACAAACAAATAATCCAAGCCCGGTACCTAATTTTTTTGTTGTAAAGAATGGTTCAAATATCGTTTTCTGTAATTCTTCAGGGATCATGAGGCCATTATTGGTAATTCCGATAGAAATATGGGTATCGTCAACAGTGCTTTTTATTTTGATCATGGGGTGGTTTTGGTCTTGATGATGGCCAAGGACATCGATGGCGTTAAAAATTATGTTGATAAAGACCTGTCTGATCTCGTCGGCATACCCGAATAAAGAAGTATCATTAGAAAGATCCTTGATTATTTTCACTTTCCCGTCAAGAATGCTCGGATAGAGAAAATTTAAAACTTCTTCTATTAAATGATTTAAACTAAAAAACACCTTTTCCTTTCCAATTAACTCCTTTTTGGATAGTAAAAGAAATTGAGATATTCGGAAATTAAGCTGATCAAGCTCACTAGAAATAATATCTAAATACCGCATGTTTGGATAATCAGCCTTTAGTAATTGGATAAAACCATGAATCGATGTAAGCGGATTTCTAAATTCGTGGATGAAACTGGATGTCATTTGACCTAGGAGTGTTAAACGATCTTGATGTGTTGAATCAATGAATTGTGTTTTTTCTAAGATAATTTTATCCTTTGCATCCGCGTAAAAAGAGACTGCATAAAAAAGAAACTTATCAAAGCAACTATTAATCATGTTAATGGCATCCTGTAGATCGTCGCCAATTAATCCAATTTTATTTATATAACTAAGAAAAAGGGTCCTGCCAAGATTGACATTGTAAACAAATTCACCAATATTGATATCGGCTTTTACTCTTTCTTTTGCAACCTCGATTGCGTGTTTTTGGATTAAATCCATATACTCCTTTGTTGGCATTTTAAAAACTAAGAGCACTACATCAAAAAAGGTCTCACCATTTAAAGGAATTTGCTCCTTAAATGGATCATCATTTGAAAAAATAATTAAGTCATTCCATTCACTCAATATATTCCATTTAAAGCTTTTAAACAGACCAAACAAATCAGTTCTTGTTTCGGCTAGCATATCATTTTCCTCCTACGGAAACATATAATCATTT
>DATFAH010000083.1:0-4943 GCA_035254805.1 Caryophanales bacterium
AGTAACATTAGTAAGAATAAAAAAAGGCGGTATGAAGCTGTTATGGAAAATATTGAACAATTATGTTCCTCACCACAGCCTAGAAAAACACAGCGTACTACTGCTGGAAATAAAAATTCGAATGAAGTTTCCAAACAGAAATGGGCTATTATTTCCCTCTCCTCAATTCCGTTAGTCATGACATTAGGCAATTCGATGCTAATACCCGTTTTACCTTCCATGGAAAAAGAATTATCCATTTCCTCCTTTCAGACAAGTATGATCATTACTGTGTATTCGATTGTTGCTATTGTGCTGATTCCGATTGCAGGATATTTATCTGATCATATTGGGCGGAAAAAAGTAATTATTCCAAGTCTAATCATTGCAGGAATTGGCGGGCTTATTTCTGGCGTAGCAGCATGGAAAATGGACAATGCCTATATGGTCATCTTGATCAGCCGTGCCCTACAAGGAGTGGGCGCTGCTGGCGCATTCCCAATCGTTTTACCCCTAGTGGGTGACATGTTTAAAAATGAGGATGATGTTAGTTGCACTTTAGGACTGATTGAAACGTCAAACACATTTGGAAAAGTGTTATCCCCTGTTTTGGGAGCATTTTTAGCAGGCTTTATTTGGTACTTACCTTTCTTATCCATCCCTGTTTTCTGTATCATCTCCTCTTTAATGATGGTATTTTTAGTAAAATGCCCTAAATCAAGGGAAAAGCCGATTCCCTTTAAACAATTTTTCAAGAATATCAAACAGATATTTACTCAAAAAGGACATTGGCTTTACGCAATTTTTTTTATTGGTGGAATTTTAATGTTTGTTCTTTTTGGGACACTTTTTTATTTATCTGAGATCTTTGAGAAAGAATATGGGATTAAAAATATCAAAAAAGGATTTTTTCTTGCTCTTCCTCTTGGCGCATTATGTCTTTCCTCGTTTATTACTGGAAAGTTTATCAAGAAAAATAAAGTTTTAATGAAATGGCTGATATTTTTCGGAATAATCCTTTCTGCCATTGCCATTGTTTCACTATATTTCTCAATTAATTTATGGTTTATGGTATCCATGTTTCTAATAAGCGGGGTCGGCATTGGGGTTGGACTGCCATGTTTGGACGCCCTAATAACCGAAGGAATTGAAAAGGAAGAACGCGGAACAGTAACCTCAATCTATAGCTCCATGAGATTCATTGGTGTAGCCGCAGGTCCGCCTGTAATTGCCATTTTAATGAGATTTTCTCACACTTGGATTTTTGTTTTACTTAGTATGATTAGTGTCATTGCAGCATTTGTTATTCTTAAAGCCATTAAACCCGGAAACCAAAATCCTTAAGCAGTAAGAAAAACGCAGTGAATCACTGCGTTTTTTCCGTTTTCTATTATTTTACTGACTTTTTTAAAAATCCAATTAAAAGTGCAGATACAACTGCCCCAACAAGAATCGATAATGCATATTGTAAAACACCATTTTCTACTAAAGGAACAACAAAGATTCCACCGTGAGGAGCTCTCAACCCAATGCTAAAGGCCATTGACATTGCACCAGAAATGGCTGATCCAATCATAATGGAAGGGATAACACGAAGTGGATCTGCAGCTGCAAATGGAATAGCACCTTCTGTAATAAAGGATATACCCATGACATAACAAGCTTTTCCTGCATCTTGGTCTTCTTTAGTAAATTTCTTTTTAAATATAGTTGTAGCGAGCGCGATTCCAAGTGGAGGAACCATTCCAGCTGCCATTATTGCTGCCATCGGTTCGTAAACACCACTAGCTAATAACCCTGTACCAAATACATACGCCGCTTTATTTACTGGACCACCCATATCAAATGCCATCATAAGTCCTAATACAATTCCTAAAAGAACGGCATTACCTGTTCCAAGACCTGTTAACAGATGAGTGATTTCTTTATTTAAGAGTGCCACTGGTTTGTTTACGGCAAATAGCATGATAAATCCAGTGATAGCAATTCCAAATAACGGATATAATAAGATGCTTTTTATCCCTTCTAAAGAACGAGGAAGTCCCTTAAATATTTTCTTCAGCAAAACAATTGTGTAGCCTGCAATAAAACCGGCAATGATTCCTCCTAAGAATCCTGCTCCACCACTTGCTGCAAGCATACCACTAACCATTCCAGGTGCAAATGCAGGCCGGTCTGCAATACTTAAGGCAATGAATCCTGCAAGAACAGGTACAATTAAACCGAAAGCATTTCCTCCGCCAATGGTCATTAATGCTTCTGCGAATTTATTATAGGTTGGATCATCCGGCTTAAAGGAGTTATAGCCAAACATAAAACTTATCGCAATTAGGATACCACCACCAACAATGAATGGAAGCATATTTGAAACACCATTCATTAAATGTTTATAAAAACCTGTACGCCCTTCTTTTTGCTGGCTTTGATCATTGGCATTTGCATTCCCTTTATATACAGGACCGTCTTGTTTTAAAGCACTTTCAATTAATCGTTGCGGATGACGAATACCTTCAGCAACCGCAGCTTGAATCACATGTTTTCCCTTAAATCGTTCCAATTCTACATTGATATCTGCTGCAATAATAACAGCAACTGCATTTTCAATTTCATCCTTAGTAAGTACGTTTTTGGCACCGCCAGATCCATTTGTCTCAACTTTGATTTCAATGCCCATTTCAGAAGCTTTTGCTTTTAATGAGTCTGCTGCCATATACGTATGTGCAATACCAGTAGGACAGCCAGTTACTGCAACAATTACATTTTTTTTATTTGATACATCTTTTTCTTGATCATTAACCTGATCATAACTGTCTATTATTTTTAATATTTCAATTGATGAATTTGCATGTAAAAGCTTTTCGCGTACTTCCTGATTCATTAACATTCCTGAAAGTCTTGCAAGAGCCTCTAAATGTGTATTATTTGCTCCTTCGGGTGCTGCAATCATAAAAAATAAATGTGCAGGTTTTCCATCTAATGATTGAAAGTTAACCCCTGTTTCTGATTTTCCAAAAGCAATTGCAGCTTCTTTTACTGCCTGAACTTTTGCATGTGGAATGGCAATTCCATCACCTATACCTGTGGTGCTTTGCTGCTCCCGCTTTAGTATTGCAGTTTTGAAGGCAGATCGATCCGTAATTTTCCCTGAATTTAAAAGTGTATCTACGAGTTGATCAATGGCTTCTTCTTTTTTATTCCCTTGAATATTAAGTAAAATAGTTTCAAGAGATAACAATTCTGTTATTTTCATATTAGTTCCTCCTCGATTGGAATTTCCTTAATGTGAATAAGTGGAAGAATCTCATCAACTGATTCTTTTGTACATAACCCTAGTGAGAAGGCTGTAGCGCTACCTGAGGCAACACTATAGCGAAATGCCTCCAAAAAATTAATGGTTTTCTGACATTCTGCTAGAAACCCAGCAACCATTGAATCCCCTGCACCAACTGAATTTATTACTTTTCCTTTTGGGACTTCCGCTATCAATGCTATTTCACGGTTAATGAATACGGCACCTTTGTCAGCGAGTGAAACAATAACATTTTTAGCACCCATTTCAACAAGTTTTTTTCCAAATGGTATAACTTCATCACAATTGTTTATTATTGCTTGAAATAATTCTCCAAGTTCATGGTGATTAGGCTTGATTAGAAATGGATGATATTTTAAAACCTTTTCCAACAGATCCCTTTCAGCATCAACGACAAATTCAGTTCCTTGTTCACTGCATATTTTCACAAGTTCTTCAAAGGTTGTTTGTGGTAATGTTCCGGGAATGCTCCCTGCCAAAACAAGAATATCCTTATTCGTTAATTGCGTAACCATTTCTTTTAATTGATTAAATTCTCTATTTTGAATTTTCGGTCCTTGAGCATTAATTTCCGTCTCTTGTCCACTTTTAAGTTTAATATTAATCCTCGTATCTTCGTCTACTTTCACAAAATCTGTCTCAATTCCTTCGTTATGAAGAAAATCATTAATGTATTTACCTGTAAATCCACCATTAAAACCCAATGCCTTGCTTTTTATGCCCATTTGGTTTAAGACTCTTGATACATTGATTCCTTTTCCACCAGGGAACTTCGTCTCTCTACTTGTTCGATTTAACTGTCCTTCCTGAAAATCATCTACTTCTAAGATATAATCTAAGGAAGGGTTTAAAGTTAATGTATAAATCATGATGTCACTACCTTTATTGTTGTTTTTCCTGTAAAGCTGCTAATGGTTTCATCTGCAATTTGATTTGTAATAATGGTTGCAATATGCAAATCTGCAATTTTAGCAAAAGCTATTTCTGAAAATTTCGTTTCATCTGCAAGTACATATGATTCCCTCGACCGAGAAATCGCCTTTTGTTTCACCAATGCTTCTTCTTGATCAGGAGTTGTATATCCAAACTGGGGATGTATACCATTTACCCCCATAAAGCATTTATCAAATTGATATAGATCAAAACTTGATAGTGCTCCTCTGCCGATGATGGCATTCGTATTCTGTTTAGTAAATCCCCCAATTAAATAGGTTGGAATTCCTTTATTTAACAACGGAGTTACATGCATTAATCCATTAGTAACCACGACAATGTCCTTGACGGGTAAAAATTCAATCATCTCTTTAACGGTAGAACCTGCATCGAGATAAATACAATCTCCTGCTTCGACTAAACTTGCAGCATATTTTGCAATTTGCCGTTTTTCATGAAGGTTTTTGGAAGATTTCTCAACCATGCTCGGTTCCTGAAGCTTTCCTTGTAGTCTTGATGCCCCACCATGAATTCTTTTTAAAAATTTATCTTCTTCTAATTGTGATAAATCCCTCCTAATTGTAGATTCTGAAGTATTAGTAAGATCTACTAATTCATGAATTTTAACAATATTTTTTTCTTTTAAAAGCTGTAATATTAAGCGATGACGCTCTTCTGTTAACAATTAGACACCAACTTTCAATGGTTGATAAATATATAC
>DATFAH010000084.1:0-2269 GCA_035254805.1 Caryophanales bacterium
CCAAGCTTGCTTATAATGAAAATTTAACGTTAAAAGAAGCGGCCCAAAAAACAGGATATCTTACTGCTGAACAATTTGATGAATGGATCAAACCCGAGAATATGGTTTGATAAAATAAAGATACCCCTTTCCATGTTGGAAAGGGGTAATAGCCATTTTATTCAGTTGATATGCTAAAGTTTAATTATTAACGTTGAAATCCGCCAAGTTGTTGTTCTGCCATTGAAACAAGCCGTTTTGTAATTTCTCCTCCAACAGAACCATTTGCACGAGAAGTTGTATCTGCGCCTAATTGTACACCAAATTCTGTAGCGATCTCATACTTCATTTGATCAAGAGCCTGCTCTACACCTGGTACTAAAAGTTGATTAGAGTTGTTGCTACGTGCCATAGTTGATTACACTCCTCTTAATAATTTTGGGGGGTTAGTATGGAATTGAACCATGTATGGAATATGAATTCCATAGCCGCCATGGCATAACCCATAAATCAATGTTTAATCCAATTTGATTGAAAACTGTTTAGTCTTTTTTTAAAAAAGCGTTTTTGAAATATTTGCTTTGTACTCTCTATTATGTTTAAAACCTCCTGACATATTCTTTTTTACTTCGGTAAGTTATTCCAATTTTAAAAATCCTCTTTTACATACTCACAAAAAAGTAACACAAACTATAAGTATATTGTGCACAAAGGGTGAGAGAAAAATGCCGATTTGCCCGTTATGTAATGGACTTAGAGTCATTCATATAACTTGTGAAACTTGTGGTATTCAAATGATTGAGAATGGTCGGGTCATGGATTATTACGATGATTATAGTCCTTATATGGATATTGATCTCATGAAACTCGAGGACGGATACAAGGATTCATATAGAAATCATGAATGTCCACACTTTTTCCGATGTCCTAATTGCAATCGAGATGAAGTTGTTTTAATAAAAGAATGAGGATATCTCTTTTGGACATCCTCATTCGTATTCTAGAGGTTAATTTTTTTCTTATAGCGGACGGATTCGCACCTCTGAATCTGTGTCAAAGAAATGTGCTTTATTCATATCAAAGGCAAGCTCTAATAAATCATCAGGATGAATATCTGTGCGAGAATCAACACGTGCAACAAAATTTTGGCCAGCAATCTGTGAGTAGATCATCGTTTCAGCCCCAGTTAATTCTGAAACCTCGATCGAAGCATTTATTTTTGAGCCAATGGATGCCTCAATAAAGACCGGCTCATCATGAATGTCTTCTGGTCGTACCCCTAAAATAATCGATTTTCCAACATAATCTTGCTCACGAAGGAATTTCATTTTTCCTTCAGGAACAGCAAATTCTGCATCACCAATGACAAATTTCCCATTCTTTAGAGTACCGGTAAAAAAGTTCATTGCTGGGGAACCGATAAAGCCGCCAACAAACACATTTTCTGGCTTTTCATAAACCTCTTTTGGTGATCCAACCTGTTGAATGATTCCGTCTTTCATGACAACTAAACGTGTAGCCATTGTCATTGCTTCTGTTTGGTCATGTGTCACATAAATGGTGGTTGTCTGCAGGCGACGATGCAGCTTTGCAATTTCTGCACGCATTGCTACACGAAGCTTCGCATCAAGGTTGGAAAGCGGTTCATCCATTAGGAATACTTTTGCGTCACGAACAATTGCACGACCTAGTGCAACACGTTGGCGCTGACCGCCAGATAAAGCCTTTGGCTTACGGTTTAAATAAGCCTCTAATCCAAGAATTTTTGCTGCTTCTTTCACACGGCGATCAATTTCATCTTTGGCGAATTTACGTAGCTTTAAGCCAAATGCCATATTATCATAGACGCTCATATGTGGATAAAGAGCATAGTTTTGGAATACCATCGCAATATCACGATCTTTTGGTGCAACATCATTGACTCTTTTCCCATCAATATAAAAATCACCTTTGGAAATTTCCTCAAGACCAGCGATCATCCGTAATGTGGTTGATTTTCCGCAGCCAGATGGACCAACAAACACGATAAATTCTTTATCATCAATATGAAGATTAAAATCTTCAACAGCGGTTACTTTATTATCATAAATCTTGTAAATATGATCTAATTTCAATTCTGCCATTTTGGAAATCCTCCCTGACTATTCTTTCTTGGGTTTAGTTTACAGGGATCATAATTAAAACGGTATAGACATTATGCACAAAGTTATCGCTTTCATTTTGGGCAGATTGTTTACGTATGGTTGTCTAGTTCAAAAATCAAGCAGGACAAAAACACAGTAAAGGCTCC
>DATFAH010000085.1:0-4577 GCA_035254805.1 Caryophanales bacterium
TTTAAATGATGAGAAAATAAGTGAAATTGCCAAACAAATAAAAGATATCGTTCCTCATAGTCTATTAACCCTACATAATGAAAAATATAATCAATTGCAGCAATCTGGAATGACGCAAGGAAAAATAAAGGCATTATTGCATAATCAGGCCCTAGCACATGTTCTTAATAAAATAGCCCCTACGAAACCAGAGGCAATCTTAATAGATCAGTTTGTTCAATCAAGCACCTATTATCAACATTTAAAAGGACAAAAAACGATTGTGAAGGAAAATGTATTTTTTAGTACGAAAGCAGAAGGTGTTCATATTGCTGTTGCCGCCGCTTCCATCCTTGCCAGACATGCATTTGTTCAACATTTTGAAAATCTTAGTGAGGCTGCCGGATTTAAAATACCAAAAGGTGCAGGAGCACAGGTTGATCTCGCTGCAGCAAAGTTAATAATGGCTAAAGGAAAAGAAATTCTGCCCAAATTTGTGAAACTGCATTTTGCGAATACGGAGAAGGCATTAACATTAGTCAAAAAGAAACGGGGTTGATTCAAATCAACCCCGTTTCTTTTTACCCTCTTAAGACTGCCCCAGCTTTTTCTTGAAGCTCAGCAACTACTTTTTCATGCACTTTTGTTACTTCTTCATCTGTCAATGTTCGCTCCGGATCCATGTATTTTAACGAGAATGCAATGGATTTCTTACCGTTTTCCAGATGCTCACCTTCATAAAGATCAAATACATGCACTTCTTTTAGTAAAGGCATACCTGCTGATAAAATGATTTCTTTCAAGAAGTCTGCAGCTGTTTGTTTTTCCACTACCAATGCAATGTCCCGTGACATGGATGGGAAGCGTGGAATCGCCACATAACGAAGTGGATCAGTTTCAGCCTCAAGAACTGCCTTTAATGATAGTTCAAAAACATACGTATCTTTTAAATCAAGCTCTTTTTGAACATTTGGATGTACCTGTCCAGCAAAACCAATTTTCTTTCCATTCAAAAGAATCTCCGCTGTACGTCCAGGATGCATGCCGTCCACCTGTGCTTGAACATAGGTTACATTTTCAAAGAGACCAATTTTCGCAAACAGCCCTTCAATAATTCCTTTTAAAACATAGAAGTCAACCGGTTTCTTTTCTCCTTGCCATGAATGGCTGTGCCAAAGACCAGTTATCGCACCGGCTAGATGTTCTTGTTCATCCGGCAATACTTCATTACCATTAGATAAAAATACAGCACCTGTTTCATATACAGCTAAGCTATCATTTTGACGGGCGCTATTATATTTCAATACCTCTAACAACTGCGGGATAATGCTTAAGCGAAGCATGCTGCGGTCTTCACTCATTGGCATGGCAAGACGGATTGCATCTCTATTCTCAATTGCATATTGACTGGCCTTATCTTCACTTGTTAATGAATAGGTTAAAGCTTGGTATAGACCCGCACCTTCAAGATAATGACGGACAACACGGCGTTTTTGCTGATATTCACTTAGTTTGCCTGGTGTTGTGGATCCAACCGGTAATGTTTTAGGAATTTCATCATAGCCATAAAGGCGTGCCACTTCTTCAATCAAATCTTCCTCAATTTTGATGTCACCGCGGCGGGTTGGAGCGGTAACAGTAATCGTATCCTCTTCCATGCTATAACCAAATTGCAATCGGTCAAAAATGGCTGTTACTTCTGCCATAGAAAGATTGGTTCCAAGCACACGATTTATTTTTTCAATCGTAATGGAAACAACCGCAGGTTCTACCGTTAACGTATCGACTTCTGCAGTGCCTTCTAAAACTTCACCATTTGCATACTTCGCCATTAAATAGGCAGCACGGTCCCCTGCTGCTCGAACACGATTTGGATCAACACCCTTTTCAAAGCGGGCACTTGCCTCACTTCTTAAGCCATGATCTTTCGATGCTTTTCTCACCGTTGCACCATTAAAATAAGCTGATTCTAATAAAACCGTCGTCGTATCGGAAATAACTTCCGAATTAGCTCCACCCATAACTCCCGCAATGGCAACTGGTTCTTTTCCATTTGTAATCACAAGGTGGTCAGTTGTAAGAGTACGTTTTGCTTCATCAAGTGTTTGAATGGTTTCGCCTTCTTTGGCACGACGGACAACGATTTCTTTTGATCCTAGACGATCATAATCAAAAGCATGTAATGGCTGACCATATTCTAATAAAATATAATTGGTAATATCCACCACATTATTGTGTGGGCGGATACCTGCTGACATCAAGCGGGTCTGCATCCATAATGGTGACGGCCCAATTTTTACATTTTTGATGACTTTAGCCACATATAATGGATTGTCTTCCTTTGCTTCTACAGCAATTTTAATATAATCAGATGCTTTTTCATTGGATGCTTCTAGATTGATTTCCGGAAGCTTTACTTCACGGTTTAAAATCGCTGCAACTTCATAAGCAACCCCTAACATGCTAAGGCAATCAGATCGGTTAGGTGTTAAGCCTAATTCAAGAACTTGATCATCACGGTTTAATTGGGCAATCGCATCTTCACCAACTGGCGCATCTTTAGGAAAAACAAAGATTCCTTCTGAATATTCTTTCGGAATAATTTTTCCCTCCATTCCAAGCTCTTGAAGGGAGCAAATCATCCCATTTGATTCCTCACCGCGAAGTTTTGCTTTTTTAATTTTGAAATTGCCTGGCAGCACCGCACCAACCGTTGCCACTGCGACCTTTTGGCCTTGTGCGACGTTTTTAGCCCCACAAATAATTTGTACTGGCTCTGCCCCGCCAATATCAACAAGACATTTACTTAATTTATCAGCATTTGGATGCTGTTCACGTTCAACAACATATCCCACTACTACACCTTTAATGCCTTCATTTAAAACGTCTACACCTTCAACTTCAATTCCGCTTTTCGTAATCTTATCGGCTAATTCCTGTGCCGTAATTCCAGTAAGGTCTACATAATCCTGAAGCCATTTATATGAAACAAACATGTTATTATCCTCCTATCTTATTCGTGCTTCCTAAATTGGTTTAAGAAACGTACATCATTGGTATAAAAATGACGAATATCATCGACGCCATATTTCAACATCGCGATGCGTTCAGGTCCCATTCCAAAAGCAAATCCTGTGTATTTTTTCGAATCATAGCCAGCCATTTCTAGCACGTTTGGATGTACCATTCCGGCACCTAAAATTTCAATCCAGCCTGTTCGCTTACACACATTACAGCCATCCCCGCCGCACATCATACAAGAAATATCCATTTCAACAGATGGCTCTGTAAATGGGAAAAAGCTTGGTCTTAAGCGAATTTCACGATCTTCGCCAAACATTTTCTTCGCAAATACTTCTAATGTTCCTTTTAAGTAACTCATGCGAATGTTTTCACCAACTACAAGCCCCTCGATTTGCATAAATTGGTGGGAGTGTGTCGCATCATCATTGTCGCGGCGATATACTTTCCCTGGACAAATAATTTTGATCGGACCTTTTCCTTGTTGTTTCTCCATTGTTCGTGCTTGAACTGGTGATGTATGTGTTCTTAGTAATATTTCTTCTGTTATATAGAAGGAGTCTTGCATGTCTCGTGCAGGGTGACCTTTAGGTAAATTTAGTGCTTCGAAGTTATAGTAATCCTGTTCTACTTCAGGACCTTCTGCTACTTCATAGCCCATACCGATAAATAAATCTTCAATTTCTTCAATTACTTTTGTTAATGGATGTTGGTTTCCCGCTTTAATCGGCCGGCCTGGTAAAGTGACATCAATCAATTCAGACGCTAATTTTTCATTTACCTCAGCCTCTTCTAACACTTTTTGTTTAGCTTCTAATTTCACTGCAATGGCCGCGCGTACTTCATTCGCAAGTGCACCCATAACAGGGCGCTCTTCAGCTGAAAGCTTACCCATTCCACGAAGGACTTCCGTAATAGGTCCTTTTTTACCTAAATAAGCTACTCGGATTTCATTCAATTCTTTTAAATTTGTTGATTGTTCAATTTTTTGAATTGCCTCTATCTGCAACTCTTTTAATTTTTCTTGCATGACTATTTCCTCCTTTAACTTAATAAAAAACAAAAAACCCCATCCCTGGTAAGGGACGAGGTTTGATTTCGCGGTACCACCCTTTTAAACACGTATGTAATCCTTGTGTTCGCTTCATTCGGATAACGGCATTTGCCGGAGCATCTTTACACGAAAAGCGGAAGTGCCCTGGTTAGCCCCGACAAGCATAAGACAAGCGCTGACAGAAGGCGTGCTTTTTGCCTTCAGAAGCGATTGGCTTATGCTTGTCGGGGCTGGGCACTGTAGCTAGACAGTATACTACTTTCTAGCGTTCACTCTTATATTGTGGTCCCGATGCCAACTAGGGAGGTGAACTTCTCAAGTCATTTCCATAAAAGTGCTTTCAGTCACGGCACTTTCTCCCTTCATGGTTATGAGCAAGATACTTTTCTCCGTCATTGTTTTTGAATTATCAATTTGCTCCCTATTATATAATAACTTTCCAGCAGTTTCAAACAGTTCTTAAATAATAAAGAAGGATTCCTGTAGCAACAGCGACATTTAAGGATTCGCTTTTTCCAAAAAT
>DATFAH010000086.1:0-4328 GCA_035254805.1 Caryophanales bacterium
CTTTATTTAGATAAAGCTTTACATATTTTAGAGGAACTCCCAGCAAACCGTGCCAAAAAAACACTCCAAGATATTTCTAAATTCATTGGTAAGCGAAAATTCTAACTATTCTTTCGGTGATGTTGCGAAATTTTCAAAACAATGTTACTATTTTCGTGGATTGTATAAATTTTGCAATCTGTATACATAATGGTGTGGGAGTGAATTGCATGGAAAAGACATACTTAATGGTAAAACCTGATGGCGTTCAACGTAATCTGATTGGGGAAATCGTTGCTCGCTTTGAAAAAAAAGGATTTCAACTAGTTGGAGCAAAATTAATGAATATTACGAAGGAACTTGCAAAAGAGCATTATGGCGAACATAAAGAACGTCCATTCTTCGGAGAACTTGTCGACTTTATTACATCAGGCCCAGTTTTTGCAATGGTTTGGCAAGGCGAAAATGTAATTGCAACTGCTAGACAAATGATGGGTTCTACGAATCCAAAGGATGCAGCTCCAGGAACAATTCGTGGTGATTTTGGATTAACTGTTGGAAAAAATGTTATTCATGGATCAGATTCTCTTACAAGTGCCGAACGAGAAATTGGTCTTTTCTTTAAAGAAGCAGAATTGGTGGAATATTCAAAGTTAATAGACGGATGGGTTTATTAATTAGAAAAAAGGCACTTGTATAAACGTACAAGTGTCTTTTTTTTTGCTAGCGTTTTCAATGAGATAAATACTAGAAACAAGTCGGGAGAGGCGTTTATGGCTGAAGATTATCAACAATTTATCATGCAAATTAAAAAGAAGACCGGCATCGATTTATCATTATATAAAGAAGCACAAATGAAACGTCGTCTTTCTTCCCTATATGAAAAAAAAGGGTTTGCCTCTTTTCAGGATTATTTTAAGGAACTAAATCTTAATGAAGATCTTTTAACTGAATTTCTTGATCGAATTACAATAAATGTTTCGGAATTCTATCGAAATTTTAAACGTTGGGAAATACTTGAAACGGAAATTTTGCCTAAGATTTTAAAAGCGAATCGGAGACCGAAAATTTGGAGTGCCGCATGCTCCACTGGTGATGAACCTTATACACTTGCGATGATATTAGCAGAATATATTCCACTTAATGATATACAAATTTTTGCGACTGATATTGATGAAAATGTCCTTTCAAGAGCAAAGATGGGTCAATATCATGAAAGGTCGCTTAATGAGGTCCCTGATAAAATAAAGAAAAAATATTTTAGCCGAAATAGGGAAATTTTTCATGTTTGTGATGAAATAAAGAAGTCGGTTTCATTTAAAAAGCATAATTTATTAGCTGATTCATTTGGCGGGCCTTATGATTTGATTGTTTGTAGAAATGTAATGATATATTTTACGGAAGAAGCAAAAGATCAGCTTTATCATAAATTTAGTAACGCCTTAAAAAGTAACGGTATTTTCTTTGTAGGCAGTACCGAGCAAATTTTTAATCCTGGTACATACAAACTAGAAACAGAGGATACTTTCTTTTATCGCAAAATTTAGGAATCCTTACTTGGTGATTTACAAATGTATGATGATATTAACCGATAATCCACTTCTTACGAACTCGCCAATTGGTGAGTTTTCTTTATTTTTTTAAATATTTATACTATGTTTATTGATAGGCATATGTTATATTGATACAAAATCCTTTAATGAGTTGAAGGGGGAAAGAATTTGAGGTATTTAACAGCGGGTGAATCTCACGGCCCTCAATTAACGGCAATTTTAGAAGGCTTTCCAGCAAATATGCCGCTAGTTGCTGATGATATAAATAGTGAATTGGCAAGGCGTCAAAAAGGCTATGGCCGGGGAAGAAGAATGCAAATTGAAAAAGACATGGTTCAAATTACATCTGGGGTCAGACATGGGTATACACTTGGATCCCCTGTTACGTTAGTTGTGGAAAACAAAGATTGGAAGCATTGGACAGCGATTATGGGAGCAGAGCCACTTACGGGTGTAAATGAGGAAGATGTTAAACGAAAGATTACAAGGCCCCGTCCAGGGCATGCAGACTTAAACGGGGCAATAAAATACGGTCACCGGGATATGAGAAATGTCCTTGAACGTTCATCTGCACGTGAAACAACCGTAAGGGTAGCGGCGGGGGCGGCAGCTAAGAAGCTTTTATCTTTAGTGGGAATTGAAATTGTTTCACATGTTATTGAAATCGGGGGAGTGACTGCAGTTGTCGACCCTTCCTTAACATTAGAAATGATAAAAGAACTCTCAGAAATCTCGCCAGTGCGCTGTATAGATGCGATCGCTGAACAAAAAATGATGGAGGCGATCGATACAGCTAAGGATAATGGAGATTCCATTGGTGGTATCGTCGAAGTAATCGTGAGTGGTATGCCAACTGGAGTTGGTAGTTATGTTCATTATGACCGAAAGCTAGATGCCAAGATCGCTTCAGCCATTATTAGCATTAATGCTTTTAAAGGCGTGGAATTTGGGATTGGCTTTGATGCTGCAAAAAAGCCTGGAAGTGAAGTGCATGACGAAATTGGTTGGGATCAAGTGGAAGGTTACTTCCGGAAAACAAATCGTTTAGGTGGTTTCGAAGGTGGCATGACAACAGGTATGCCAATTGTCGTAAGAGGTGTAATGAAGCCCATCCCTACATTATATAAGCCTTTAAAGAGTGTAGATATAGAAACGAAAGAACCATTTTCGGCAAGTATTGAACGTTCAGATAGCTGTGCGGTTCCCGCAGCAGCCGTTGTTGCAGAAAATGTGGTTGCTTGGGAATTGGCTAATTCACTTGTTGAACAATTTTTTAGCGATCGTTTTGATACCTTTAAAGATGAGATAAATAAGCAAAGACAATTTGCGAGGGAATTTTGATGGAAACGGTTGTTATAAATACGGACTCTAAAAAATATAATGTTGTCATTGGTGAAGGAGTTTTGTCACATATCAACTCATTTTTGTCGACTCATTTTGACAATTTGACCAAAGTTTATATTATTACAGATGAAACGGTTGAAAAATTATATTTATCAAAGTTAATGTCACATTTAAATCATTTTAATCCAATTGTTTTTGTAGCTCCTAGTGGCGAAAAAGCAAAAACTTTCGATGTTTATGATCAGGCATTAACCTTTGCACTTTTGAATCACCTTGACCGAAAATCAGTCATCCTAACATTTGGAGGTGGTGCGATAGGAGACCTAGGCGGCTTTGTTGCTTCTACCTTTATGCGGGGAATTCCCTTTATTCAAATTCCAACTACTATTTTAGCTCATGATAGTGCTGTTGGGGGAAAAGTGGCCATTAACCATCCCTTAGGGAAAAATATGATCGGTGCATTTCATCAGCCAGAAGCTGTTTTTTATGATTTGTCTTTTTTAAAGTCATTACCACAGAATGAAATTCGCTCAGGATTTGCGGAATTGATAAAACATGCACTTATATATGATCTTGATTTCTATAATTGGCTTTTAACAAATATTTCGGACCTTCAATCAATAAAACTTGAGCAGTTACACTTTTGTTTAATAAAGGGAATCAAAATTAAAAGAGAATTTGTCACTAAGGATGAGAAGGAAAATAGTGTCCGTGCATATTTGAATTTTGGTCATACACTTGCCCATGCCATTGAATCTAAAATGGGATATGGTAAAGTCACGCATGGAGAAGCTGTAATGATTGGAATGGTATATGCTCTTGAACTAAGTATAAAATTGCTTGGAATGTCTTTTGATCTGGATGAATTTGTTAAGTGGGTGCAAGAACTTGGGTTTAGTATCGAAATACCTAAGCAATTAACAGGAGACCAGCTGATAAATTCAATGAAACAGGATAAAAAGACGGTTGGAGATCATATTCGTTTCGTTTTACTTGAACGAATTGGAAAACCTAAATTACAGCAAATATCCAATGAAATCTTGGCAGAACAGTTAAAAAGGTAAAACTTGCAAAGGGGGAAATGTAATGATCCGCGGGGTTAGGGGAGCGATATCAGTATGCAGAAATCAAGAAGAAGAGATCATCTCTGCTACTTACGAGCTTTTAATGAAAATGATTGATGAAAATAAGATTGATCCTGATTCAGTGGCATCCATTTTCATTTCTGCCACTGAAGATATCACTGCCGCCTTTCCAGCTAAAGCCTTACGTAAAATTAATGGGTGGACATACGTTCCAGTAATGTGTATGCGTGAAATTCCAGTTCCAGGATCCTTGAGGATGTGCATTAGAGTCATGATGCATGTGAATTCAAACATTCCTCAAGATGAATTAATTCATGTTTATCTAAAGGAAGCAAAAATATTAAGGCCTGATTTAAAGATGAATTAA
>DATFAH010000087.1:0-2316 GCA_035254805.1 Caryophanales bacterium
TTTTATTTAAGAATTTGGCCCTTAAATGCAGAAAAGACGCTATCCTTATTCCGGAAATGCGCCCTTTAATGGAATAACTTAGATATGGCCTCAGCCTTAAAATTGATACATTGTTCTTTTACAAACGCCCCCGTTACTTTAAGTGGAATTTTTCACAATCTTATTTTTTATCTTCATCAATATATTCAGTATAAGGTTCATAATCTCCACAACCAATTATTAATTCACAACTATCTGGATGAAGCATTATACCCATAGATTGGTATGCTTCTTTACAAATCGGGTCTATATGAAAATGTTTACCATTTTGATAATTATGAGCTAAACGGATTAGTTCCGTACCTAAGCCAACTAAAGCATTTTTGCTAAGAGTAATTTGAACTCTTGATTGCTTTGTAACATCCTTCCCATTTATATCTAAGACCTCAACCTGAGCAATATTATTCCCTGTCTTTTCAAAGCTCTCTTCTACGTCAAATTTATTATTCAATTCTATCGTATATTTCTCCATAATAGCTCCTGCCTCGCAGTTTTATGTATTATTTTACCACACGTTATTCCACTAACCTGCAACGTTAGCACAATAAGAAAATGGCCGCCAAAATAGCAGCCGGACCTTTCAACTTTTGCCCCCGTTAGCTTAAAAAGTAGTTACTTATTTTCCTTGTTATAAACCCTTATTTTTAAGTTCTGATTCATACTGTTTTCTATCAAATACAAAGGGGAGTAAACCTTCATAATTCCAATGTCCACTTGCCGATTCAGGACCTCTGTGAGGTTGTTCAAATTCACTCCAGGTAACCGTTTGGTCGGTGATTGATATTTTAACTATAAAATCCCAACATCCTGCACAACCACACTCACATATTAATATCGCAGATTTATCGTCGTGGTAATCGAGTTCTTCGTGGGTTAAACCAATGAAGTGTTTTGAAGGGTAAAATACTATTTCAGGTGGTAGTCCCTTATATTGACCAGCAATACTTTTATCATATTGAAATTCAATCCTTTTAAGAATATCAATGATACTTACACCATTTATAAATATTTGTACATTTTCCTTTCCTTCATTATCCTTATCGATTTTTAAAGAAATTTGGTCCATTTTAATATCTCCCCATACTGGCTAACTTTTAATATATTTATTTTCTCCATATTGTTACTGTACTCCTTCTTCATACAGATAGGTAAGAGTTTGAAGTTATCGCTCCCTTTTCCCCCTGTTCACACCGTACGTGCGACTTTCACCGCATACGGCGTTCCAACTAATCCAATTCATTCAATTTTTATGTGTATGCAAGATGAAATGTAGAATCAGATTGCTTCGTTCAGACATTGCTCACGCAATTCATTGACCTTTTTAAGTTGCTTTCCATTTAACTTGAGTACGTTTAAAAGTACTTGTATTTTCTCTTGATTTCTCATATGAATAAGGCGGTGAACAGATTCGTGCAATATCATTAAATTCCCGTATGAGTCATCTTTTGTGAGATGGTACGGTGTTTTATGATGACAATGCCAATCTTTATGACCTAATTCAATTCCTGTAACGGCACATTTCCCGTATTGTGCAATAAACCGACTAATACGATTATCGTTGTATTCAATAGAACGACTTGGTATAAATTGTTTCATCACATAAGCGAGTGTTTGTTTATTAATCGCTCGCAAGTTTTGATGAATTTTATTTCTACCTACGGTAGTATAATTACAGATTGATTGAGAAAAGTTTAGATTCACCTTACAGCGTTGGGCATGAATAGGAATAAGCACCATTTCGAAATCGAGGAGATTGAAAACCGAGATAAAGTTTTTATCGATGAATTGGATGAATTATTTGGTATCACTGAAAAAAAAGAAACTCCTCATACACTTAGAGGAAAAGATTTTGAAAATGAAAATGAAATCATATTCAATGTCAGCAAAAGTAGGAAATCGTTAAAATCCTATACATTCAAAGTTCAATCCTACATAGTTTTTGATCAAAAAGAATCGGTATTTGATGCATTTGAACTTCAGACAGATGAGTTAAATTGGTTTTACAATGTAAGACAAGCATATTCATATGATATAATGCCCAATACGGGGCAAGCAGTCGTTGAACTTAAGCCTTTTGAACAATTAGAAAAAAATTTCAACTTCGTTTATAACGAGAGTCCTGTTATTGGAAATTTAAATAGGCTCCTCGTCATTTACAGTGATTTTGTAGAAAAAAATTCAATTCTCTTTTTCTCAAAACCTTAAAACCGGACAAGGGAATGGGTTCAATTGCTCGCTCCGCATTCTCCCCCTGTTACAAGTATAAGAGTTCATTTT
>DATFAH010000088.1:0-3029 GCA_035254805.1 Caryophanales bacterium
CATTACTAATAAGTTGTTTGCCACTATATTTTATCACACCATTTCATATTTGTTCATATATAGAGGACAAAAATTTCAGAAAAATTTAATACATAATGTTAGGATAACCAAATGGTTTTGGTTTATTTCTTCCATTAGGAATTACGTAAATCTAAAATAAGAATTTAAAGCTAAAAGTCGAACGTTATCAAATAAAAACGCTTTAGTATTCGTTTTATTTTTAAAAAATGAAATTTCATTTGTGATGATATACTTTAAATTAATTCAAATACGTTTCACTCATATAATCGCGGGAATATGGCCTGCATGTTTCTACCGGAATGCCGTAAACATTCTGACTATGAGTGGGTAATGGAATAGAGCGTGTTTTTTAACGTTTTGTTTTTTTCTTTTGACTAAAACAAAAAGATCATTGCCTCACTCATTTTTATGCAGTGAACAATGATCGGCTTGGTAATCTCAGAAAATGTGTTAAAGTGGATTCTTTTTTGAACCATCAATTGGATCCTGGACTAATGAATGAAATTGGAAAAGAATTTGCCAGAATTTATGAAGCTCGGGGTATAACAAAAATTTTGACCATCGAATCATCTGGCATTGCTCCTGCTATATTCGCGGGATCAAGAATCTAGGCTCACGTGCTTCATAAAAATAATAAATCCCTCCTAAATGCAGGAGGGATTTATTATTTTTAACCGTTGTAAACTTTTAATAAATCTTTTTCAACATCGATCATGCATAACTTTTCATTTAAAAATTCATTTAATTTTGCTTTGTCTACAATTTCATTTTTAATTAAGTATTCGACCAAAGTTTCAAATTTTAAAGCGTTCATTTGCGCCTGTGCTAAGATTTCAGAATTAATTTGCTCTTGTTTCATCTCGTCAATTTTCATACATCTGCCTCCCTTTAAATAAATATTTCGATGTCATGATTTATCCTCCTTCCTTTGTATTCAAACTGACACCAAATATTCAAAATAAATGGTGGAAATTGTCGGAAATTTATCAAAAAAAAACACCTCCACCAAAATTATTTTGGAAGTGAGATATTTCGGTTCAATCACTCTTTTCGATTATTTTTGTCCTTATTTTGCTCAGAACTTTTGGAAGGTGAGTTGGTGGTTACACCATTACCTGTATTTTCCGACCCTTGCCCAGATACTGTTTTAGTAATTGAGATGGGAGAAATGCAAAAAGCACCGCCAAAATTGACAATTCCCCCTGATACGGTGTTAATGACAATGCTATCCCTGCTTATCAACACAATCTCCCTCTTTATTCATAGGTTTTTATTATTCTATGAACAAATTGAACAGCTTGGCTAAATGATCTAACTAGAAAATCAAAATTAATTTAGATCTTTCCAGTCAATAAAATCTGCATCTGTACATTTTTCCAAATAAAGTTTTGTTGGATTTTCAATTCTAAAATACTTCACTTTTTCGAGATTGATTGTGACTCGTTCCGATCCTGAAACACCACTGTATTTGTCACGTACAGGAAAGGAAATCCAAAGATTTTTATTTAAGTAGGCTGAAACAATTTTGTCTGAAATTTCTCCTGTGCTTTCAGCTTTTACTGGAAGTATAACGGAATGCTCCTCATTATAGAAAAACTTAACTAAATATCGGTTCTTCATCACTATCTCCCCCTCATAAGTTACGGTTCATTATATTAGGACTAGGGTGGGAATATACATAAAATTGAAATTTATTTGATACAAAAATTCAGACAATCCTTTACCTCTAAAACTCTTGTTAAATTTGCTACAGGTTTTCTGACTGCATAACCGCGCATAATCTTCCTTATGTGCGGTATTTTTATTTTCATAGTATAATGGATATTGTGTCTAATGGACATTATTACGCGGAGGTAAAATAAAGAGATGACACAACAATGGCTAACCTCTTGGTATGAAGAAGAATTAACAATTTTTGAAACAGATATGGACAATAAAGATTATTCTATTTTCACAATCGAAAATTATCGACGGGATATCCTTTTTTACCTAGAGTATCTAGTTCGGAACAAGGATGAAAAAGTGCCGCTAGAGGAAACAAAAAAAATCCATCTTACATTATTTATGAATGAATTAAAATCAAAACGTGGAAATTCAGCCTCCACTAGAAATCGAAGATTAACCGCTATCCGTTCCTTTTATAAATGTTTAATGGATTATGAATTGGTCAGTCATAACCCGGCTGCTGAACTTAAATCAGCAAAAGAAAAATCTGGTCAATTGCCCGTATACCTAGAAAAAGTAGAATTGAAGGAGTTTTTTCAGCAAATTGATTTGGTTTGTCAGGACCAATATGCAAAACGGAATAAATTGATGATGGGTCTTATGGCTTTTGCCGGACTTCGAGTCATTGAAATTCACAACTTGAATCTTTCATCTATTCAAACCGAGAAAAAAGGAATCATCGTGGATGGAAAAGGAAAAAAATCCAGGTATATTCCTCTACCTGCTGCTCTTTTTCTAGAATTAACCGATTATATCCATAATGAACGACAACTGCCCATGAGAGGTAATGAAGATGCCGTTTTTATCTCAAAACGAGGAAAACGGATTTCGCGCAGGCGTATTCAGGAAATTACAGAGCGAATTTGTAAACATCTGTCCCAAAAATGGCAGAACAAAAAATTTTCAAGTCATAAATTAAGGCATTCTTTTGCCACTCATTTAGTACGTGATGGAAAAGATATTCGTACCGTGCAAGAACTTTTAGGCCATAGTAACTTAAATACAACGCAGCGGTATACGCATGTTTCTGATTCACAAAAAGAGCAAGCAATGGATATGGATATATCCGAGTACTTCTGAAATTTAGGCTTTGTTATTATTCGGTGTTGATTTTCATGAAAAAATGAGAATATATAAGGGGAGAAATTCCCCCTAATGTATAAAGTGGGGGCTTAAGAAACAGAAATAAGGGGAAAAATTCCGCTTAACTGCTCTAAAAAAAGCAAAAATCCAAGGTATTGGATCATTTAAGGGGAAAAACTCCCCTTAATTTCAGGGAAATA
>DATFAH010000089.1:0-6631 GCA_035254805.1 Caryophanales bacterium
ACATATACTTAATAATACACATTGACATTGTTTCATTCATATAATGGGTCCATCGATTGGAGATTTCTGGCGAAATTAATCTTCTAACCGCCTAGGATTAGGATAAATAGTAATTATATTCACCAATTACCTAGTTAATATGTAATTTGTTAAGCAGATTTCGGATTCCTTCAATAATATCAAGCGGCATAACCCCATAATGGGATAAAACCTCGGCTTTTTCCTCACCTGCTCTTGCATGTATATAGCTTGCTGATACAAGTGCATGCAGTGGAGGTGCCCCTTGAGCAAGGAATGCGGTAATCAGTCCTGTCAGCACATCCCCACTTCCACCTTTTCCAAGGGCATCATGGCCGCATGGATTTATGTAAACACCACCGCCTGGAGTAGCAACAATGGATCGATGGCCCTTTAATAACAAATAGATTTGATAATTTTTCGCAAAGCTACTAGCAATTTCAATTCGATTTTCTTCCACTTCTTTTACTGTTTTATTTAATAATCTTGCCATTTCGCCAGGGTGAGGAGTAAAAATGACATCCCCCTTATATTGTCGTACGATATCCAAATGATTACGAACTAAATATAGTGCGTCGGCATCCAACACGATTGGCTGGTTATCGAGAGATGAGAGCAATGACAGGAGCCAATTCTCACCTCCAGGAAATCTGCCCATTCCCGGTCCAATGGCTACACAGTCAAATTCGTGAAGCCTTGTTGATAGCTCCTTTATAGATTTTGCGGAAAAGTGGCCTTCACTTTCTGATAACGGAAAAAATAATGATTCTGGATTTTGCACAGCTGTCATTGAATAAATACATTCAGGAATCGCTAATGTGACGAGACCTGCCCCAGCGTTTAGTGCGGTTTTCGCAGTAAAAATAGGAGCTCCAATAAACTTTTTTGACCCCCCAATGACAATTGCATGACCGAAAGTACCTTTATGTCCATGGTTTGGCCGAACTGGAAGCATTGCTTTCACAAGCTGTTCCTGAATTAGCCTTGGCATGACTAGCCCCAAATCTCTTACAATCGAAGGTGGAACAGAAATATCGACTGCCTTCCACTCGCCAATATAATTAGGCCCATCATTTAAGAAAAATCCCTTTTTCGGAAAAACAAAGGTAATCGTCTTAGTAGCTTTGATCGCAACCCCCTCTACCTTTCCCGTATCACTGCTCACACCTGATGGGATATCAACAGAAATAATCAATTTTTCCTCGGCAAACTCATTGATCATTGTAATGATTTGGTTAAAGGGTTCTCTAACAGGCCCGTTAACTCCCGTTCCTAAAATAGCATCAATGATGATGTCTGCCTGGTTCAATTTATTCCGAAATTGCGCAAGAGTATGTTCATCGTATAAAAATAACGGCAGCCCTCGATTTATGTAGACATCTAAATAAATTTTTGCATCGCCTTTAATCCGATTTGGTTCAGCTAATAAGCAAAGAATTGGTTCTAATCCTAAATCATATAGCCTGCGAGCAATCACAAACCCATCCCCGCCATTATTGCCTCCACCCGCTAGGATGATCACCTTTGGTTTTTTGTGGGATGAACTGGACATGATTTCATCTACCACTTTTGCTCCTGCATTTTCCATGAGGACGATACCTGGAAGACCTATTGTTTCCATCGTATAATGATCCATCTGCTGCATTTCCTTTTGACCTGCTACAAACAATTTAATAACCCCCTTTTAGATATAATTTTGCAGATTACTAAAAAACCACCCAACGCTGAACAATGCATGGGGTGGTTCGTGTTGTCATATTCGTAGTGACGTTTCCATTATATTCCGATTATACATGGAAGATAAAGTGGTAGCCAGTTTTATTTTAAACTCCGATTCAGGAAGGCTTTCGTCCGCTCAATTTGAGGGTTTGTAAAGAATTCATCCGGATGAGCAGATTCAATAATTTCTCCATTATCCATGAAAACTACCCGGTTGGCTACTTCTTTTGCAAATCCCATTTCATGGGTTACAACGATCATCGTCATATGTTCTTCCGCCAAATCCTTCATAACTTGCAGCACCTCACTCGTCAATTCCGGGTCTAAGGCAGAAGTCGGCTCATCAAATAACAATATTTCCGGATTCATCATGAGGGCGCGAGCAATGGCAACCCGCTGCTTTTGGCCACCAGATAAATTAGCAGAATATGCATCAGCCCGATCAGAAAGACCAATTTTTCCGAGAATTCCCTTGCATTGTTTTTCGATTTCGGTGACAGTTTCCTTTTTCAGAAGCTTAGGAGCAAGCATCAGGTTTTCTTTAACCGTTAAGTGTGGAAACAAATTAAAATGTTGAAAAACCATCCCCATTTTGGAAGTAACCTTTTTAATTTCCTGCTGTTTTGCGTAAACTCCATCTTTTACGAAAAATTCATCCGCTACACGAATGCTCCCTCCATCTACTTCTTCAAGATGAACTAAACTGCGAAGCATTGTGCTTTTTCCAGATCCAGAGGGGCCAATGACAGCAACTACATCGTTTTTATTCACTTCAAATGTAATCTGTTTGAGTACATCTAGCTTTCCATATGATTTTTTCAGATTGGAAATTTCAATCAATGCCATATTCACCACTCCCTCCTATTCAAATTTAAATCGCTGTTCCAGCCATTTAAAGAACATGCTTAGCACTAATGTGATCAAGAGATAAATCACACCAGCATAAAAGAAAGGCATAATCGTAAAATCACGATTCACAGCCGTTTGTGCAAAGTGCAGCAATTCCGGTACCGCAACAGCGTAAAGAAGGGCTGTGTCTTTCACAAGTGTCACGGATTCATTTGCAACCGACGGAAGAGCAATTCGGAACATTTGCGGCAAAATCACTCTTGTGGTAGTTTGCCATTTATTTAATCCAAGAACTTGGGAAGCTTCATATTGTCCTTTATCAATCGCAAGTAGGCCGCCACGAAAGATTTCGGCAAAGTATGCTGCATAGTTTAAAATAAATCCTAGAGAAGCAGCAACAAACCGATCGAGTACTAAATATTGGCCAATTCCAGGAATGAGCGGAAGGCCGAAGCTAATAAAAAGCAATTGGAGCAATAACGGTGTACCACGCATTAAGTTGATATACCCCTGAGCAAACCATGATAACGGCTTGAAGCTGCTCCTTACCGTAAGTGTTAAGATGAAGCCAAGCGGAATTGACACGATTATCGCAATCAAAAACAACAGAATAGTTGTTTGTGCCCCGTCCAGCATCGGCTTAATAATAGTGTTGAAATAATCAATCGTCATGAATGGATTCCTCCACAAACAAAACAGGGTTCAAAACAGTGGAAATCCTGTTTTGCGTCATTTTTGTACGTTGTAATATTTGGTAGATGGCGTTTTGTTGGCGAAAATGGCTTTTCGCCGGTATTTTCGTTGTTTTCGCCGATATATTGATAATTTTTGCCGATAAAACCAAGTTCTTCGCCGATAAATTGGTATTTTTCTCTGATATACATTTTTAATTCTTAAAAAGGCTATTTATTTTAATACTTTATTTTCGCCAAACCACTTTTTAGAGATTTGGGCAGCTGTTCCATCGTCATTTATCTCATCAAGTGCTTTTTGAAGCTTGTTGAGCAAGGCATCATTTCCTTTTTTCACACCTACGCCATACTCTTCTGGTGCAAGAGATTCATCCAGTAGCTTAAAAGTATTTTTTTCTTTTGACATATAATACTTCATTACGACTTCATCAATGACAACAGCGTCTAAACGACCTGACTTCAAGTCATTAAGAGCTGTAACATTATCAGCAAACTCTGAAATGGTCTTAATTTTGGACTTAATTGGGCTCGCATTTAAAGCATCGGCTGCTGAAGAAAGAGTTTGTAGTCCAACTACTTTTCCTTCTAAATCAGCGAGTTTTGTAAGATTAGATTTTGCTAGAGTGACAACCACTTGTGAATTTTTTAAGTAAGGTTTTGTAAATAATACCTTTTTCTTACGCTCATCAGTAATCGTATACCCATTCCAAATTAGATCAATCCGTCCACTTGCTAGTTCAGATTCTTTTGTACTCCAGTCAATTGGAAGAAACTTCACTTTAGTTCCCATTTTTTCAGCTGCTGCATTTGCATAATCAATATCAAAACCAACGATTTTATTATTTTTATCCCTGAATCCCATCGGAGCAAATTTATCATCAATTCCAATGATTAACGTTTTGTCTTCCTTCTCTGTTGTTGAATTAGAGCATCCTGCCATAATTGATAAGACCGTTGCAATAGCTATAATTAGCATTCCAATACGCTTCATAATAAAAAACCTTCCTTTATTTGAATAGATTTAACTTTAGTGCATTACCGCATTATCAAACTGGTACATTATATCATTATAATAATAAGCAAAACAACCCCCCCAAAAAAAATGAAGAATACAAAAGCAGCAACTTTATAGGAATGTAATAGGTTTAAATCGGATTTTTGGGGATATTTTTGAAAGGAACGAAGGATCTAGAAGAATTCTTGAAAAGTATGGATTCCAAAAAGAAGGAATCCTAAGACAGACAGATTTTGACGGGGAACTTTACTATAATACCGTTGTTTATTCGATGCTAAAGGAAGAATTTACGGCAAAAAAGGGTGAGTAACAGATTTAGCTCACCCATTTCAATGTTTTTGTTCAACTTAAAACTCAAAATTTATATGACTTCTATATTAAAATACTAAATTATACAACTTTTCTTAATCATTATTTCGCATTTACTCCCAAGCCTTGTTATATAGTAATTTTAAAAAAATACAATTGTATTGCACAGGGAAACATATTATTATAGGATAGTAATTTAAGCTTTCATAAAGTAGTTAAATTAAAAAAGAACTTAGGTGAAAAATTATGAAGTATCGATCAGCCTTTGATATTATCGGTCCGGTCATGATCGGACCTTCTAGTTCACATACAGCTGGTGCCGCTCGGATTGGTCGAGTTGCCCGTACGCTATTTGAAAAACAGCCTAAAAAGGCCGTAATCTCCCTATACGGTTCATTTGCCAAAACTTACAAAGGGCATGGAACAGATTTAGCCCTTGTAGCAGGTTTACTTGATTTTGATACCTTTGACGAGCGTATTCCAATGGCATTAGAAATCGCTGAACAAGCAAGTATGGAGATTATTTTTCAAATCGAGGATGCTGTTACCGAACACCCAAACACAGTGAAATTAAATTTATTTGATGATGAATCAGAATTTGAGCTAATCGGGGTTTCCATTGGTGGTGGAGCGATTGAAATAACAGAAATCAATTCATTCCAATTGAAATTATCAGGTGATCCTGCCATTCTAGTTACGTTTAATGACCGTTATGGAATTATTAGCTCTGTTACAACCATTCTATCGAAATATCGAATCAATATTGGCCATATGGAAGTATCCCGTAAAGAAAAAGGGGAAACAGCCATTATGGTCATCGAAGTGGATGAAAAAATCAATGACGAAGTAATCCGAGAATTAACCAACCTCAAAGACGTCACAGGCGTTATTCGGATGGTTGAATAGTATTTCACGCCCAATAATCTTACAGATTTTAGAAATTGACCAGCAGGAGGAAATGCTATGTTTCGAAATGTAGCTGAACTTGTATCAATAGCTGAACAAGATCAAATCAAAATTGCAGAAGTCATGATCCGGCAGGAAATTGAAGTTTCAGGACTATCACATGAAGATGTTATCGCAAAAATGGATAGAAATTTAACAGTAATGGAACAAGCTGTGGAGCGCGGTCTAAAAGGGATAAAATCACACACTGGACTGACTGGTGGAGATTCCGTAAAATTACAAAACTATATAAATAGTGGAAAATCACTTACTGGGACATTGTTATTAGATGCTGTTAGCAAGGCAATGGCAACAAACGAGGTCAATGCTGCGATGGGAACGATTTGTGCTACACCCACAGCTGGATCTGCAGGTGTTGTACCAGGTACATTGTTCGCCGTAAAAGACATTTTAAATCCCACACGAGAAGAAATGATTGAATTTTTATTTACCTCAGCAGCATTTGGATTTGTTGTGGCAAACAATGCGTTCATTTCAGGAGCTGCCGGTGGATGCCAGGCAGAAGTAGGATCAGCTTCCGGAATGGCAGCTGCAGCAATTGTTGAACTGGCAGGCGGCACACCAAGCCAATCCGCAGAGGCATTTGCCATTACATTAAAAAATATGCTAGGGCTTGTTTGTGACCCTGTAGCAGGTTTAGTGGAAGTACCATGCGTGAAGCGTAATGCGCTTGGTGCATCAAATGCTTTAACAGCAGCTGATATGGCACTAGCTGGAATCGTAAGTAAGATTCCTTGTGATGAAGTCATTTCAGCGATGTATGCAATCGGTCAATCCATGCCATCTGCGTTAAGGGAAACTGCAGAAGGCGGTTTGGCAGCAACACCAACTGCTAGAAGATTAGAAAGAGAAATCTTTGGTCAGCCAAAAGAAAAGCTCATTGATTATTTAGTAAACAAATAATTTCCTATTCCGAAAAATTAAAATAAAAAAATAAATCTGAATGATTTGCGTATTTTCCAAACTGTTGACATGGTTTATTCACAAAATATAGAATGGCACTGTAATATATTACAATATCAATATAGTTTAAATATAATCAGAAAGGCGGAAATCATTTACA
>DATFAH010000090.1:0-3896 GCA_035254805.1 Caryophanales bacterium
CAGCAAAACAAAAACCCGCCCCAGGAAAAATCCTTTAGCAGGTTTATTAGTTCATCTAATTAGAAATAAGCTTTTTGAATGTTTCCTCGTTACAAATCACAAACAAATTGGCTTCATCCGGGATTTTCTCTTGGTGTTTTCGGGCAACATCAAGTGAACTGCCATCAGATATTAGCGTTGCTTCCATTTCAAAGAGCTCCGTGGCAGCGTCTTTAAAGGTAACCCAATGTGCTTTTTTGGTAATTCCATAGAGATAATCCCTGGCATCACTTTCTTTGTTTTTCACAATTGATTATCCCATTTCTTATTGATTAATCATTTACGATCCATTTTTCAAAAAAATCAAATAAATCCATTTATTGCAAAAAAAAACTAATCTAATAATGTCATAAACTATTCATGATGGAAAGAGGGGAAACCCTTATTTTTAATAGATTTTTTGGTATGGGGGCATTACAACCCGTATTTCCGGAATCTCATTCCCTTTACTGCTTATGATTAGGGGTAGATTCTTGAGATTGTAAAATTCATGGGGCATCGTCTTTTCATCATTAAATAAAATAGACTAACGGCCTAAATAAGTAATTTGGAAGGTGATGGAATGATTTACGACTTGGTGCTGCTTCATCCACCTACGGTATACGATTTTCGGAATGAAATGATTTTCACCGGTCCAATTAGTGATGTGGTCCCGTCATCGCCTGTGTTCGAAATGTACCCAATTGGTTTAACGAGCATCGGAGACTATCTAGAACGTTATGGGTTAAAAGTGAAAATCATTAACATTGCAAATCGAATGGTTTTAAATCCTAAATTTAACGTCGAAAAGAAAATAAAAAAATTAAAAACGAGGGCATTCGGAATTGATCTTCATTGGCTGCCCCATGCCCATGGAAGTATCGAATTGGCAAAAATCACGAAAAAATATCATCCAACCATTCCAGTGATTTTCGGTGGATTATCTTCAACCTATTTTCATAAAGAGTTAATTCAATATCAATGTATCGATTTTGTTATAAGAGGTGACACAACTGAAAAATTGCTTCTCCTTTTATCAAACTTCCTCAAAAAGAAGGTAAAAGAAAATTTTCATGATATTCCAAACTTAACATGGAAACGAAATGATTCCTATTTTTATAATGACATGACATATGTTCCCGATGACCTGGATGAATTTAATGTACCAGGCTACCGTTATACAATTAGATCAGTCTTCAAATATTTTAATTTACTCGATGTACTTCCATATAAAGGATGGCTGCAATATCCCAACACGGCACTATTAACTTCCAAAGGCTGTTCTTACAATTGCCTAATTTGTGGTGGATCAAAAGATGCATATTCATTAAACTGTAATCGAAAAAAACTGGTCATGCGGTCCCCAGAAAAATTGTTAGAGGATATCGAATTTATCCAACGGTTTTCTCGTGCCCCAATCTTTTTATTAAATGATATCCGTCAAGGCGGACCTGATTATGTAGACGAATTTTTACAAGGACTTGAAAAGATGGATATTAAAAATGAAATTGTATTTGAATTATTCCATGACGCAGGTGATGAATTTTTTAAACGGCTTCAAAAAGCAATCCCTAAATACAGTATTGAGCTTACATTGGAATCAGGTGACGAAGAATTGCGCCGTTTAAATGGAAAACTTCCCTGCTCCAATGCGAGTATTATTGACACATTAAAATCAGCTTTAAAGAATGGCTGCGCAAAAATTGATCTTTTTTTTATGGTGGGTATTCCTTATCAAAATTACGAAAGTGCGCTACGAAATATTGATTTTTGCGAGATTATTCACAAAGAATGTGAGCAAGATCGACGCATCTCTTATTTCGTGGCTCCGCTTTCCCCATTCCTTGATCCTGCTAGTCCTGCTTTCGAAAATCCAGAGCAGTACGGATATATAAAATTCTGCCACAATTTAGAAGATTTCCGGCAAGCCATGCTGCAACCCTCGTGGAAAAATATGTTAAGTTATGAAACACATTCAATGACACGAGCAGAAATTGTAAAAGCAACGTATGATTCTGCGTTACGATTAAATCAATTTAAATTTGAGCAGCGACTTATTGATAAAAAAGTATTTGAGGAAGTGAAAATGAAAATTGAGAAATCTGTTGATTTTCTCGACCGTATTGACCAAATCATGGATTTATCTCCAATGGAGCAAAAAAAAGAGCTAAGTCTAATTAGAAATGAAGTCAAAATGATCAATCGTCATAGTATTTGTGGAAAAAATGAATTGAAATGGGAGGTTAAAAAGCTTTTTGCGAATCTTCCCTCCCTAACATATATTGGACTTGAGTTGTTAATCGAAGATTTCATAAAGGGGATTAAATGCAGATTTGGAAAAATAGATCGGAATAAAGTTTCATTGACACAAAAAGTAAAATAAAGAAAAGAGCCGAAATATTAACGGTTCTTTATCCTTTTTCGTGATCCTCCACCGATTTTGGGCGTTCATTGTCTGGATGAACAACATTTTCCATAATCCTCCATCAGTTTTAGGCGTTCATAAAAAGTGTCAAGCACCGCAAAGGACATTGTCCTTATACGGTGCCTGACACAATGTTTAAGCTGCTTTTTCCTTTACTGGTTCCCCTAGCTTATGGCCTTCCCATTTGGAAATAACCATAGCAGCTAATGAATTTCCGACAATATTTACACATGTACGGGCCATATCAAGAAGACGGTCAACTCCAAGAATAAAGGCTAACCCTTCGACTGGAATTCCCACACTTCCTAATGTAGATAGCAATACGACAATCGATACACCTGGTACCCCGGCAATTCCTTTAGACGTGACCATCAAAATCAGAACCAATGTAATTTGGTTGCCAATACTCATATGAATTCCATACATTTGGGCGATAAATAAAGCAGCAATAGCCTGGTATAAAGTGGATCCATCCAGATTAAAGGAATAACCGGTTGGAATAACAAAAGAAGTAATCGCCTTTGGACAGCCGATTCTTTCCATTTTCTCCATAATCCTAGGTAGCACAGTTTCCGAGCTTGCCGTTGAGTAACCTAAAATCAATTCGTCTTTTAAATATCCTAATAACTTAAAGATGTTATAACCAGCTATTTTAGCAACAATTCCTAAAATAACGAGAATGAAGAAAATCATCGCACCATATACCGTTATGACTAGCTTTCCAAGTGGAATTAAGGATGATAATCCAAATTTCGAAACGGTAACACCAATTAACGCAAATACTCCTAATGGAGCAACCTTCATGATCTGGTTAGTTACATAGAACATCGCATCCGCTGTTCCTCGGAAAAATTTCACGATTGGAGCACCCTTCTCTCCAACCGCTGCAACACCAAGACCAAACATGACAGAAAAGAAAATAATTGCTAGCATATCACCGTTTGCTATTGCTTGAAAAACATTGGTAGGCACAATATTTATAAATGTATCAATCTTGGAATGTGATTCCGTCGCTTTTTCAGTTGTAACATAAGAGCTAATATCAGATTTAATTAGTTCAGAACGGTCAACCCCTGTTCCTGGATGAAAAATATTCGAAGTCAGTAGCCCCACTACGATGGCAATTGTTGTAATAATCTCAAAATAAAGAAGCGTCTTTCCCCCGAGTTTCCCTAAAGACTTCATATTATCTGTTCCCGCAACACCCACGACAAGACATGAAATAACAATTGGGACCACAATCATTTTGATCAATCTTAAGAACACAGTTCCAATTGGCTGCAAAATTTCCTCAATCTGTGGATTTCCATAAAAAATGGTACCAACAGCAATACCAAGAATTAAACCGATAAAAATTTGCCAAGCTAAGCTAATTTTTTTCACTTGCATCTCTCCCATCCCATAAGCTAAATGATTTTCTTTTTTTAAAAAAGTTGACTTCCTTATCCAGATC
>DATFAH010000091.1:0-6081 GCA_035254805.1 Caryophanales bacterium
GTTTTTGCCGGGTTCAGGGCTGCTTCAATAGAAGTTTTTCCAGCATTGGAAATAGGTCCTGGTGGAAGTCCATTGTTTTGATACGTGTTATATGGTGAATTGACTTCCAAATCCTGATACAGAACCCTATCTTTATGCTTGCCTTGTGCATAGAGAACAGTTGGATCTGTCTGCAGCGGCATTCCCTTTTTAATTCGATTATAAAATACACTGGAAATTTTATGCCGATCCACTTGGCCTGTAGCCTCTTCCTCAATTAAAGAGGCCATGGTTAATAACTGGTGAATGGATAGATTTTTTTCTTTACCTTGTTCCGTGTATGGTGATAAAACCGAATTTGTTTTTTCAAGCATTGCATCCACCATTTCATTGATAGATGGTTGTGGCTTATAAAATGGATATGTAGCTGGGTATAAATATCCTTCTAATGGGTATTTCACATTACTATTTAGGATCTCATCCGTTAAGATTTCAGGATATTTTGCCATTAAGGATTTGATATATGTTTTATCATTTAAATGATTTAATACCTCATCATCGGATTTTTTTGTTGTTTTAGCAATAAGATGAGCGATTTCTTTTACTTGCATTCCTTCTGGCACAGTAATCGTTGCAACAGGCTTTTGCATTAATTTCCCTGTTTTTAAGCGACTAACGATATCAGGAACATTCATTGAAGGGCTTAGTTGATAATCTCCTGCCATAAAGCCACTTTCATTTTTCAACTTCACATAATATTTAAAAACTCTCGCATCTTTAATGATTCCCTTTTTTTCTAATGTTTGGCCAATGCTTGTAACAGAAGATCCAATAGGGATTTCAACTTGTTTCTTAGTTTTACTTTTCGGATCAATCGGTTTTAAGGCTGATTTTATGTAAAAATACCCGCTTCCCGCGATGATGACAGCTAACGCTATAAGTGCCAATGATACTATCATTACGACTTTTCTAACGATTCTTGCTTCACTTTGATGCTCGATTAATTTTTGCTGAATCCATTCTTTATTCTTCTTTTTCTCTTCCGTTGTCATTCAAACTCCCCTCCCCTTTTACAGGGTTATCCATTTTTATAATATTCTTATATCATCGTAATTATTTGAGCATATAGTGAGGGAAATGTCAATTTATGAAGAAAAGCGGAAGCGACCAAGTTAGCCCCGACAGCTGCTTGCGGGCCTGGCAGTGAAGTCGTTCTTTGACTTCATTGACTGGACCGAAGCGACCTCGAGGGGCTGGGCGCTGGAGCTAGACAGTAGAAAAGGATGGCCCAATGGGTCACCCTTCTCTGGTTTTACTTTAGTCTTCCATGTCTTCCTGTTCTTCTAGGAAGGTGTTTAGCATTTCTTCGATCATATCCCATTCTTCATCGGTTTCGATCGGCATTAATTCGCCATCTTCACCGTCTTCTGTTGGCATGAAAGCAGAAGCATGAATTTCGATATCATCTGCGTCATCCTCTTCAGCTCCTACTGGATAGTAAAGGACATATGACTTTCCAAAATCTTCTGAGTCAAAAGTGAAAAGCACTTCACATAATTGCTCGTTACCATCTTCATCTACTACTGTAATATTGTTTTCTCCGTGGTTCATATAAGTCACCTCATTTAGTTTTTGCTATCAAGATAGCCTTGTAAAATCATTACTGCAGCCATTTTATCAATAACTTTTTTTCTCTTTTTTCGACTTACATCTGCTTCAAGCAGAACTCGTTCTGCGGCCATCGTAGTAAGTCGCTCGTCCCACAATATTGCAGGAAGAGAAAATCTTTTTTCTATTTCACTTGCAAACTGCTTGCTTGCCTCGCCACGTGGACCAATGGTTCCATTCATGTTTTTCGGCAAACCAACCACAACTTGACTTACTTGGTACTCTCTAATGATTTCACCAATCTCATCGAAACCAAACTCTGATTTCTCTTCATTAATTTTGAGTGTTTTTAAGCCTTGTGCTGTCCACCCAAGCTCATCACTGAGCGCAATGCCGACTGTCTTTGAGCCAACATCTAATCCCATTGTACGCATTTCTTAACCCTCTCGATGCTGTTGTTTTAGATAGGATTTTACAAGCTCTTCAATGATTTCATCACGCTCGAGCTTCCGAATAATATTCCTCGCATCTTGGTGGCGTGGAATGTAAGCAGGGTCTCCCGACAGTAGGTAGCCAACAATTTGATTAATAGGATTATACCCTTTTTCCTGCAAGGCTTTATACACTTGAAAAAGCACCTCATTTACATCATGTTCAATCGGCTCTTCAGGAAAATTAAAGCGCATCGTTTTGTCAAATGAGCTCATTTCATACACCTCGCATTTTAAGGAGATAATTGTTATATTCACCTACATTTTACACTACTTTAGCAGATTACAAAAGCGATTTCACCCATTCATCGACAAATTGCAATGCTTCATCGAGTTTTTGAGGATCTTTCCCGCCTGCTTGCGCCATATCCGGTCTTCCTCCACCACTGCCGCCGCACTTAATAGCAACCTCTTTTACAAGTTTACCGGCATGGTATCCTTTATCGATAAGGTCTTTTGTTACCGATGCAATTAAATTCACTTTTCCTTCATCAACAGATCCTAAAACAATTATTGCCGACTCCAGCTTCTGCTTAATATCGTCCGCCATATTTCTAAGATTATTCATATCAGTAGCTTGAACTTTAGCAGCTAAAACGTTTACTCCGTTTATTTCTTTTGTTTTTGAGACAAGATTTAAAGCCTCAATATTACCAAGTTTTGCTGCTAGTGATTCATTTTCTCGCTGAAGCTGCTTCATTTCGAGCATAACCCCATCGATACGGTTGACAATTTCCTTAGGATTTGTTTTTAGTTTTTCTGCTGCTTCCTTCAACAAGCCAACCTGTTCATTTAATAGATGATAGGCAGCTTCGCCAGTTACTCCTTCAATTCTTCTCGTTCCAGCACCAATACCACTTTCTGAAACAATTTTAAACAATCCGATAACCGAAGTGTTTGGAACGTGGCAGCCGCCGCAAAGCTCAAGACTGTAATCACCAACTTGAACAACCCGGACAATATTTCCATATTTCTCACCAAATAAAGCCATAGCTCCCATTTCTTTAGCTTCAGCAATTGGTTTTAAATCAATTTGCACTTGAATGTTTTTCCAAATTTTTTCATTTACAATTCTTTCTACTTGGTCAAGTTCTTCTGGCTTCACTTGATTAAAATGTGAAAAGTCAAAACGAAGACGATCTGGCTCAACTAAAGATCCTGCCTGATTAACATGTGTACCAAGGACATCTTTTAAAGCCTGGTGAAGTAAGTGTGTTGCAGTATGGTTTTTAATAATTTTTCCTCGATTTGTTTCATCTATCGTTGCAGTAATCTGTTGGTTCATCTTTAATGTACCTGATTCAATTACTACATTGTGCAAGTTTTGACCGTTAGGAGCTTTTTGAACATCTTTAACATGTGCCTTTACACCATCACCAACGAGCACTCCACAGTCAGCAATCTGCCCGCCGCTTTCCGCATAAAATGGAGTTATATCAAGGATAATTTGGACTTCTTCACCCATTTTTGCCGCTTCGATGTGTTGACCATCCTTCACAATTGCTAAGACGATTGAATTTGTTTTCAACTGGTCATATCCAATAAATTGGCTTTCCACTTTAATGTCCCCAAGAACTCCGCCCTGAACCTGCATGGAGTCAACGTCCTGACGGGCAGCTCTTGCACGTTCCCGCTGCAGTTCCATTTCAGCTTCGAATCCTGCATGGTCAACCTTCATGCCTTCTTCCTCACCATATTCTTCCGTTAATTCAACAGGGAAGCCATACGTATCATAAAGACGGAAAACATCGGCACCAGAAATAGTGTCACTGCCTTTTTCTTTTTCCTTGCGGATCACACTTTCTAAAATAGATAAGCCTTCATGTAATGTCTCATGGAAACGCTCTTCTTCGTTCACAATCACCTTTTGAACAAAATCGGCTTTTTCCTTTACTTGTGGGTAAAAATCAACCATGATTTCTCCAGCAACAGAAACAAGCTCATACATGAATGGACGATGAATATTGATTTGTTTAGCATATCTCACCGCACGACGCAAAAGGCGGCGAAGAACGTATCCGCGGCCTTCATTTGAAGGCAATGCCCCATCAGCAATGGCAAAAGCCACTGTTCGAATATGGTCAGCAATGACTTTAAATGCAACATCATTCTCTTTATCAACACCATATTTAACTCCAGAAATTTCTTCTGTTGCCCGGATGATCGGCATAAATAGATCTGTTTCGAAATTGGTTGGGGTATTTTGAATAACGGATGCCATTCGCTCTAGTCCCATGCCAGTATCAATATTTTGCTTTGGAAGTAGTGTGTATGTACCATCTGGATTATGGTTAAATTGTGAGAAGACTAAATTCCATACTTCCAAATAACGTTCATTTTCCCCGCCTGGATACAATTCTGGATCTTTAGGGTCATTGCCATAATCTGGACCGCGATCATAAAAAATTTCTGAATTTGGTCCGCTTGGGCCTTCACCAATATCCCAAAAATTCCCTTCTAAACGAATAATTCTTTCCTCTGGAATACCTACCTTTTTACTCCAAATCTCATAGGCATCTTGATCCTCTGGATGGATGGTAACGGAAAGATGTTCACCATCAAACCCAATCCATTTTTTATCTGTAAGGAATTCCCACGCCCATACAATGGCTTCTTCTTTAAAATAGTCGCCAATTGAAAAATTGCCGAGCATTTCAAAAAAAGTATGATGACGGGCGGTTTTTCCGACATTTTCGATATCATTTGTACGGATTGATTTTTGTGCATTGGTGATTCTTGGATTTGCGGGAATCACACGTCCATCAAAATACTTCTTTAAGGTAGCCACACCGCTATTGATCCATAACAATGACGGATCATCGTGGGGAACAAGTGAAGCACTTGGCTCAACAGCATGGCCTTTTTCCTTAAAAAAATCTAAAAACATTTTACGTATTTCTGATCCAGTTAAATTTTTCATCCGAAAAGCCTCCCTTTAGATTTTATAAATGAACACAAAAAAGCCCCTAATCCCGAACAGGGACGAGGAGCTTACTCGCGGTACCACCCTGATTATGGATATAAACAATACCCATCTCTCAATTCACCTTAACGCGGTTAAACGGCAGTGATTAGCTGCACTCCAGATTAGCCTTCCATTATCCTTCATCTAAAGCTCCTTTCAGCCTAGGGAGCTTCTCTCTTACGTGCAAAAATGCACTATAGATGGACTATAACGTACTGAATCCTTCACCATTTTAGATATTCCATATCTATAGCCGAATTATAGCTAGCAGCATAAACTTTGTCAAATTTATTCCGGTTCTTTTGGTTTTACATGGATAAAATGTTCTTTGCCATGAATAGCGGCGACCTTGAGCACCGCTAAAATAGGAACAGCAAGGATTAACCCCATAATTCCCCCCATTTCGCCGCCAGCTGTAAGGGCTAGCATAATCATTAACGGATGCATATGAAGACTTTTTCCAACAATATAAGGAGAGAGTATATTCCCTTCTAAAAACTGAAGAAGAAAGATAATCACAATGGTGATAATCACTAATTTCCCCGACATCGTTATCGCGATGATTATGGCCGGAACAGCACCAATAATTGGCCCAAAATAAGGAATTACATTTGTTGCACCGATGATTAGTCCTAAAACCAGTGGATATTTTAAATCGAAAATCCAAAACAGTAAGGCAGCAATTCCTCCAATAATGGTGCAATCGAGAAACTGTCCTCTAATATAGCTTCCCAATGATTCATCAACATCTTTTAAAAATTTTATGCCTGGTGCCCGCCAGTTTTTGGGCGTAAAATACCAAACCGCTCTTTTTATGAGCGAAAAATCCTTTAACATATAAAAAGCGATAAATGGAATAAGCATAATGATGAGTGCCGAGTTTAAAAACGTTAGCAAAAAGCCTATTAAGACAGTTAATAATGCATCTAATTTTTTCTCAAAGGCATCAATACCATCATTCATTTTTCCTTGCAGGCCATCAGGCCATTTGGATGTTTGTAATTGGATTTGATCAAGAAAGTCGCGATATTGTTCAGC
>DATFAH010000092.1:0-2579 GCA_035254805.1 Caryophanales bacterium
CCATCTGAATCTGTATGGTTCACTGGATTATTCCTTGCATACGCAAACATATTGTGAGAAAGCAGTTCCCCTGTTTTTCCTACAATATCATCGGCGCTGATGAATCGTCCCCACTCAGGATTGTAGTAACGACTTTGTAGATAGTAAAGGTTTGTTTCTGAATCGTAACGGTAGCTACGATAACGGTATGGGTTTAGTTTTCCTACGGTATCCTTTAAGGTTCCACTAATAGAAGTGCTATTACCCCAAGCATCGTATTGATACGTAACAACTTGATTACCGCTACCATCTAGTAAACCAACGACATCTCCATGTAAATTAAAGAGATAGTAATATTCCGTGTCGTTTACGTTAATGCTTATTAGGTTTCCTTCACTGTCGTAGGTGTAGTGAAGATTGTTTGTACCATCCGATTCGTAAACTACCGAGTCCCCATCTAGAATATAATTGGTAGTTGATGTACTATGTTCCCAGCCTGCTCTAATGTCGTTGTTTAGTGATGCCTGGCCTATATTATTGTCGGGGGATTTGCAGAGAAAAAGCCGTCAGCTTTGTTGACTAATGTATAATAGTCAATGAAGCTGACGGCTTTTAAACTAGAAAAGGAAAAGGTTATTTGCTCCTCTCAGTTTGGCGACCAGAGAACAAATAACCTCCCACTAATAATGCCTATATTACTAGATTTCCCTATCACTTTCAAGAAATATAAGAGATTTGTTGAAACATTTGATGAAGATGTCTTTTGTCCTTGTTGCGGGAGGATTACCAGAAAGCATGGAAAGTATGAAAAAACTCTTCATTTTAAACATCAATCCTTCCGGATTCCGATTTTGCGAAGAAGGTGTCCCGATTGTAACAAAACTTTTTCATTGATGCCTTGTTTTACATTCTTCTGGGGAAGATTTGCGAATCATATTTATGAATTCTTTGCTAGATACTTGATTGAGGGGATCCCTATAAGCCATTTGACTGAATGTTTAACGACCACCTCTGTTTCTGTGATCTCCCTTAAAACACTTTACAGATGGAAAAAACGCTTATTTGACTTATGGGGGAAATGGTTAATTAATCAGCGACGGAAATTGGCCGAAGAGTTTCAAGAAGGGGATGGAGTACTGTCCTTTTATCGTCAAGAAGTAAGTTCTAATCAAGAGATTCATTTGCTTCTTTCCTTCTATTTTGGTGGAAATGAGTCTATTCCTTCTAAAGGAAGACTTTTTACCATGATTAATCTCCGACAACCTTTTCCTAACTGGTAAAGTCAATAGATATGTCGGTTCATTTGGGGAATTTCATCACTTTTTCCTTTTTTTTGCTCCACAAAATATGTCCCTACTCACTAAGAGATCATTCGTGGAAAATGGGGGTAGTTTCCTATTTTATGGAGTGAAAGGAGAAAAAATAATGAATGAAACAATACGGAATGAAATAGCTGCCTTTCGATTTGGATTAATTGCTCCAGTCGTTCAACGACAGCTTCAGCCTGGGGAGAGGTATGCCCTTTTAAGGGAAATTGCGAAACAGAGGTACACCATACCATACAGTGAGAGAAGTACGGTGAGTGTAAGATCATTAGAAAGGTTCCTTCAAGCCTACGAAGAGAGAGGGTTTGAAGGTTTGAAACCCCAAGTAAGAGAAAAAAAGGGTAGCTTACGAAATCAAGATCCCAATGTTCTGAAACGAGCAATCGAATTACGAAAGGAATTACCTAGTCGAAGTGTTGAACAAGTGATTCGAATACTAGAGTTAGAGGAACAAGTTCCAGTGGGTGTCTTAAAACCACGTACGTTATCTCGTTACTTTCAGGAAATGGGGTGGAGTAAAAAAGACCTTTACCGTGCGGTAAAGAAGGAATTTCGCCACTTTGAACATAACGCTCCAAATGATTGTTGGCAAGCCAATACGCAGCACACTCTCTATTTACCTGATCCAAAAAACCCTGAAAAACGAAAAAAGGCGTATCTCATAGCGATAATCGATGATCATAGTAGAAGAATTATGCATGCTGAATTTTTTATGGAAGAAAGATACCCTCGCTTAGAGCGATGTGTTCAAAAAGCAGTTTTAAGATTTGGTGTTCCCAACCTTTTCTTCTGTGATAATGGATCCGTGTATAGTGCTAAACAGTTCCAAATCATGTGTGCAAGAATGGGAACGAAACTAGTCCATGCTAAGCCATATTCACCAGAGTCAAAAAGGAAAATTGAGAAATTTTTCCAATTTGTAGATAGCAGTTTTACAGGAGAAGCAAATCTGCTAATTAATCAAGGTAAGCTTACCACATTAAAGCAATTAAATGAATATCTTCGTTCTTGGTTAGAAGCTTATGATAATAGGGTTCATCGAAGCACGAAACAAACACCGAAAAAACGGTATGAATCACAGTCAGATCAGACTCGTCACCTTCCTGTAGAGCTTTTACATGATATCTTTCTCTGGGAAGAAGATCGGACCGTAAGAAAAACAGCTGTTATAGAGCTAGAAGGAAATCGATATGATGTAGATTCCTCATTACGTGGGAAACAAATTCAAATTCGTTATAATCCATTCGATTTAACAACCATTCAAGTATGGAAGGT
>DATFAH010000093.1:0-3638 GCA_035254805.1 Caryophanales bacterium
TTTGTGCGTACATAGAATAAGCCTTAAAGTTAGAGGAGTGAAATATTGTGGGTGTTACACTTAGTAAGGGGCAAAAAGTTGATTTAACAAAATCCTATCCCGGATTACAGACTGTCATAGTGGGATTAGGCTGGACCATTAGCAACATCGGAACTAATTTTGATCTAGACGCCTCTGCTTTTTTATTAGGAAAAGACAAAAAAGCGCAAAGTGATACTGACTTTGTTTTTTACAATAATCCTAATGGTGGAAACGGTTCTATTATCTATAGTGGTGATAATAGGGTTGGTTCTGGGGTAAAAGATGATGAACAAATCAGCATTGATCTAAACGTGGTTCCGCCCCATATTCATCGAATCGCTTTTACCATCACGATCCATGATGCCCACACAAAAGGGCAAAATTTTGGACAAATCTCAAACTCTTATGTAAGAATTTTTAACAAAAATACAAATGAGGAATTAATAAGATTTGACTTAGGCAGGAATTTTTCAGTCGAAACAGCTATTGTAGCGGCTGAACTTTACCGCCATAATGGCGAGTGGAAATTTAACGCCATCGCTAGTGGATTTCAAGGCGGATTAGGTGCGCTATGCCGTCATTTTGGAATAACTGTTGATGATGAGCAAACAGCACCATTGTTACAGCCAGTTCATCAACAAAATGTTGTGACACCTCATTATCAAACGCCACAGACATTTGCGAATAATACGATTGCCACTCAAACGTATGGTGGGGAAAATATCATCTGCCCTCGTTGCCATTCATCAAATATCCGAACCGGCCAAAAGGGTTTTGGATTAGGAAAAGCTGCGATTGGCGGACTTATTCTTGGTCCAATTGGTCTTTTAGGCGGCTTTATAGGTAAAAATCAACTAAAGCTTACTTGTAACAGCTGTGGGAAGTTTTGGTCACCAAATCAAACAGACTACGTGGAATGGGCCAATCAACAAAAACAGCGGGCACAAGAATTGTTTACACGATATAAAAGCCAGGATGTATTGGATGCCGTTGTGGCTGGTTGTGCTTTAGTCGGGATGGCAGACGGCAGATTAGATCCCTCTGAGCGTGATAAAATGCTTGAATTTGTCCATCAAAGCCAGGAATTGAAGGTCTTTGAAACACAAAAAGTCGTACAAAGATTTAACTACTTTGTCGGCCGAATTGAACAAGACCCGATTATCGGTCGTGCAGAAGGCTTTAAAGCACTTGGAAAAGTGCGGACGAAACCTGAAATCGCTAGACTTATTGCCCGTTATTGCATTGCAATTGGTTATGCAGACGGTAATTTTGATCAAAATGAAAAACATATGGTAACAGACATTTGTCGAGAACTCGGGCTAAATCCAGCGGAATTTCTTTCTTAAATGTTCATTTAAAAAAAGCTAATCTAAAAGATCATCATTGACCTTTTAGATTAGCTTTTATTGCCACAAGCGTTTATTCTCTACCCTCTTTGTCAAACCTTTTAAATCCAGTCTTTCCAAAAATGGGATCATATATTTCCGTGAAAGATCTAACACTTCCTTGGCATCCCCGATTTCAAATTCGGCACCAGTATTATATCTAAGCTTCTCTACCGCATCATTAAAAACTTCACTTTGATAAGCAAACTGATCATCTAACATCACAATCATTCCTTGCTCTTCAAGGAACTTCTTAATATCGCCAACTAAGGTATCTGGAAGACCGGCATCTTTCAGATAATCATTAAAATAACGAACCTTTAAGCCATCATTTTTTAATTCGGAAATCATATTCCCAACCCGTTTTTGCCAGTTTTTTGGAATATGCGGTGTAAAGCTAGATAGCAAAACAAATTGTCCCTTTCTTGAAAACACTCCATTCGTAATTCCGTTTTCAACGACAAATTCAAGAAGTGGTTTTGAAAATCTTTTTTGCATCATTTGTAAAATCTCTGCTTTATTGATCCCTGTTTTCATGGAATGTGTAAGATGGTAATCTTTTAAACGATCATATATATCTTCTTCAATGGAATGGATTATTGTGTGAAGTGTATATTCTTTTCCATTAAATAATACAAATTCCTCACTGCTCAAAACTTGAGCAAGTGTTTCCTCATCAAGTGCACTTCGTTTAATCAGCTCATGAATTGGCAGGGATTTTGCTTCGAAGAGGAAGGATGTCACCCGTTCTTTAGGAGTGCCTACTTTTTTCTTTTCCAATTCCTCAATCGTCTGATTTCCAAATCGATATTTATTTCCTCTTGGATCAATCACCCAACCACCACCAACCGTCTCTTGTGGACTTGGCCGGCGAAGGATGAAACGGTCCCCACGTTTTGTTAAGATTTCTTCTTCAAGTCGGAGTTGACAAAGGATTTCTCCGTTTTCTTCCTTTAATTCATTTCGATCAAAGAAAACAATTCTTCCCATTACTTCGGCAGTACCTATATGGAGCTTGATGGGCATCCTTTGTTTAACCATATAGTCTAAATCTTCTACAACTTTGAGTGCAACATCGATTATTTTCGTGACAATGAAATGTTCGGATGAAACAAGAACATCACCACGTTCCAAATCCTCTTTTGATACACCGGAGAGATTAATGGCTGCCCTTTGCCCTGCATAAGCTTTCTGTGCCGTTTTATGGTGTACTTGAATTTGTCTAGCTTTTACTTCTGTTCCTTTTGGCATAATTTTAAGAGCCTGTCCTTCTTCAACGGTCCCTTCATATACTGTCCCGCGAACAACTGTACCTTGGCCTTTAACCGTAAACACCTGGTCAATTGGTAGACGGAAAGCTCCTTTTGTATCCCTTGTTTCTAGGTCTTTTAAAGATTTAATAATTAACGTTTTTATTTCTTCGATACCCTTTTTAGAGAGGCTGTCAACGAGAACAAATGGGGCAGATTCAAACACAGTCCCTTCAAGTTCTTGTAAAATGTCATCTTTCACTAATTCAATAAATTCTTCCTCCACACGATCCATTTTTGTAATGGCAATAATGCCATGTTTTACACCTAAAAAACCAAGAATATCAAGATGTTCCCTTGTTTGCGGCATCACACCCTCATCTGCAGCAACAACTAATACGACTAAATCGATACCCGCAACACCAGCAATCATTTGTCTGATAAAACGCTCATGACCGGGAACATCAATTACGGAGATTTGAATTTCTTCATCTTCAAATAATGGCGCAAAACCAAGTTCAATTGAAATTTGCCGTTCTTTTTCTTCTTTTAACCGGTCTGTATCAATATTGGTCAGCGCTTTTGTTAACGATGTTTTCCCATGGTCAATATGTCCTGCCATTCCAATTGTAAAAAATCTTTTATCCAAAATAACCACCTACTTCGTCATGCTTCCTTTTTAATGTATCGTGTAAAACCATTTTGTTCAAGCATCAAAACCCCTAGGCGACTTTTCACGATATTTCCACATAAGGGAAGGTAGCCAATATATTTTTTATGTTATGTTGAAAAAAAGCAAAAAAACAATGCAAAAAGGAAGTATACATATGAAAAATATTATGATATTAATTTGTTTAGGATTGGTCTTTTTGACAGCTTGTTGTTGACAAATAAGAAGCAAAATCACCGATCGAAGAAAATAAAAAAGGCTTACAAGGTGTCAATGATATTTTAAGTCTGACTTTTGAACAAGCAACAAAGA
>DATFAH010000094.1:0-5114 GCA_035254805.1 Caryophanales bacterium
ATGCCGATTTGCACTTGCCATTCAGAGGGCGAAACCCGTTCCACGAGCGTCCCCTTTTGATCAAAGGTGAGTACCTTTACCTCGTCGCCAGGCTGGAACGTATGCTTTTTCTCTTTCTTTTTAAGCTGCTTCCCAGATTTCTCAATTTGAGGAGCCGCCTGTTCAAGGCGCTTTTTCGCATCAATTAGCTCATGTTCTTTAATTTCCGCATGCTTTTCGATTCTCATCTTTCGAAGGTCACGAATGATTTTCTCGGCCTCATCTTTTGCCTGTTCAATCATTTCTTCTGCTTTTTCGGCTGCTTTTTCAAAAAGAGTATCTTTATGCTCGTAAAAATCAATCATTTGTTTTTGCAAATCTTGATGAAGTTTTTCAGCATGTTTTAGAAAATCTCTTGCCTCTTCGTGTTCTCTTTCTGCCAGACGTTTACTTTCCTCCAATGAGGCAATCATTTTATCAATTTGATTTGTATCTGCACTCACATGGGAACGGGCTGCATCAATCACCTTTTCATTCAAGCCCAGCCGTTTGGAAATTTCAAAGGCATTGCTTCGTCCGGGAACACCTAATAATAGTTTATAAGTAGGTGAAAGGGTTTCAACATTAAACTCGACACTTGCATTTAAGACCCCTTCCCGATTATAGCCATAAGCTTTTAATTCCGGATAATGGGTGGTGGCAATCACTCTTGCCCCGCGTTTATATACCTCATCCAAAATTGAAATGGCAAGTGCCGCCCCTTCCTGTGGGTCTGTACCGGCACCAAGCTCGTCAAATAAAACAAGACTATTAAAATCAGCGCGATTCAAAATTTCAACAATATTGACCATATGGGAGGAAAAGGTACTTAAGCTTTGCTCGATTGATTGTTCATCCCCAATATCCGCATAGACAGCACCAAATACCGCAAGTTCAGAACCATCAAGTGCTGGAATCTGTAATCCCGCTTGGGCCATTAATGTGCATAATCCAACCGTTTTTAAGGTGACGGTCTTTCCGCCCGTGTTAGGACCCGTGATGACAATCGTCGTATAATCTTTTCCAATCAGAATATCATTTGCTACCACTTCATGGATCGGAATCAATGGATGTCTTGCCTTAAAAAGACGAATATATCCATGGTCATTCATAATAGGCATAGAGCCTTTGACCTGACGACCAAATCTCGCTTTTGCAAAAATAAAGTCTAAATTTGCCAGTACATCGACAATCACACGTAATTCTGCTTCACTTTCCGCAGCTTTTGCGGATAGTTCCATCAAAATTCGTTCGATTTCAAGCTGTTCTCTCACCCGAATATCTTGCAGCTGATTATTTAATTGCACAATTGCTTGTGGTTCAATGAATAAGGTTTGTCCTGAGGCACTTTGGTCGTGAATGATCCCGCCGTAGTGACCACGGTACTCTTGTTTTACTGGAATAACGAACCGATCATTTCGGATGGTCACAATCGCATCTGACAGCATTTTTTGCGCACTTGAAGAGCGAATCATATTTTCTAATTTTTCCCGAACACGGGCCTCATTAGATCGTAATTGATGCCTCAAGCTCCGTAACACTTCACTTGCCCCATCAAGAATTTCGCCGCTTTCATCAATAGCCATTTTAATCGATTGTTCCAATTCAGGTAATGGAGTAATTTGTTCTGCAAGCGCGTCTAGGATTGGAATCTCAATTTTTTCGTCCTCCATGTCCATAATAAACCGTTTCAAAAGCCTGCTCGCATGGATGGTACTCGCAATCTGTATCAGTTCTATAGGGCTGAGCACCCCACCGATCACAGAACGCTTAATATGTGCACGGATATCATGAATTCCGGAGAGTGGAACATTTCCTTTCAGACGAATGACATTGGCCGCCTCATCTGTTTCAGCTTGCAGTTTCACAACCTCTTCAAAATCTTTGGAAGGAAATAACTGTTTTACTTTTTCCTTTCCAAGCGAAGAGGAAGCATGTTCAAACAGCTGTTCCTTTACTTTTTCAAATTCTAATACTTTTAATGCTTTTTGCTGCATGGAGTAATCCTCCTTTTATTTCCGCTGTAGAAATTGTAGTAATTCATTTTGGTCAAGTGTATTTAAAACAGCTGACTTTTGAATCCAGCCTTTTTTCGCTGTTGATACGCCGATTTCCATATGTGTGAGGGTATCCAGTTTATGGGCATCAGTGTTTATTACTATTTTCACTCCCGCTGCCTGCGCTTTACGCAAATGTTCAGAAGCAAGATCAAGTCTATTCGGGTTTGCATTTAATTCTAAGACAGTATTCGTTTGCTTCGCTAATTCAATTAACAAATCTATATCAACCATATAGCCCGCGCGGCGGCCGATTAACCGGCCAGTTGGATGGGCAATAATATCGACATGATGGTTTTCAAGGGCCGTTTTAAGTCGATTCATGATTTTTTCCTTTGGCTGGGAAAAAGCAGAATGAATCGAAGCGATGACAATGTCCATTTCTTTTAGGATATCATCATCATAATCTAATGTCCCATCTGGAAGGATATCCATTTCAATGCCTGATAAAATATGAAAGTCATCATATTTTTCATTTAGTTTTTTAATCTCTTCTTTTTGTTTTAGTAATCTTTCAGGTGTGAGGCCATTTGCTACTTTTAAATATTGTGAATGGTCCGTTACCGCCATATACTGATACCCACGTTTTCTGCAGGCTTCAGCCATTTCTTCAATCGAATAGGCACCATCACTCCATGTTGAATGCATATGTAAGTCACCTTTTATATCGGATAAATCAATTAAATCCATATCATTCCTAAACTCATCAACCTCTTTACCATCTTCCCGAATTTCCGGGGGAATAAAAGGAAGGTCAAAATGCTGGTAAAACTCCTCTTCAGAAGAAAACGTAAGGATTTCACCTGTTTCTAAAATTTCTACACCATATTCACTAATTTTTTCGCCACGATCTTTTGCCAGCTGTCTCATTCGAACATTATGTTCTTTTGAGCCTGTAAAATGATGAAGTGTTGTTGCAAATTCCACAGGCTTCACAAGTCGGAAGTCAACGGAAACATCGTATTGGAAACGAAAGACTAGTGATACTTTTGTGTCCCCTGCTCCAATCACCTCTTTAATTTCCGGTAATCGTAGCAACTGCTCTCTCACGCTTTGCGGATCATTTGTGGCAATAATAAAATCAAGATCTTTTATCGACTCCCGCATTCTTCTTAAACTGCCAGCCCTTGAAAAACGGCTTATATCAGACATGGCGGCAAGATTTCCCTCCATTTGTTCCGCAATTGGGAGCATATAAGCGAGTGGTAGTCTTTCAGGTCTTTTCCCAGCTTTCATAATCGAGCTTACTATTTTTTGTTCCGACTTTTCCCCAAAACCGGAAAGTGATTGAACCTTCCCTGCCAGGCAAGCCTCTTCTAAACTAGATACATCTTCGATCCCCAATTCCTTATAAAGCTTGGCAATTTTTTTACCGCCTAGGCCAGGAAGCTGTAATAATGGGATCAATCCGGGCGGAACCTCTTCCTTTAGTTCTGTTAACACAGTGGAAATACCTTTATGAGCATATTCTTCAATCACAGCAGCTGTCCCTTTGCCAATGCCGGGAAGCTTTGTAAAATCGTCAATTTCTGAAATACTGCGATCATCATTTTCCAATGCCCCAGCGGCTTTACGGAATGCAGCCACTTTAAATGGATTTTCACCTTTTAATTCCAAATAAATGGCAATCGTTTCTAATAAATGAATTACATCTTTTTTATTTGCACTCATTTGAACCACCTGCCTGTGCTTAGCATATTCCTTATTGTACATTTTAAGGCATGAAAAGAAAAACTTCTCTACAACAGAGAAGTCCCAGCATTAGCTATGTATTCAATCCACAAATGTTTAATTTGTTGTGAGAGAATGGGCGTGTGATTAACAATCTGAGATGCTAAAGCGGAATTTTCTAAAGGGCTTTGAAAAACTTCCATTGGAATTAGCGCTGCAATGTATAATAATATAAAGAGGATCAAATAAACTTCCGAGAAGCCTAATAATCCACCAGCCCAAACATTTAACTGTCTTAATATTGGTAAATGGGCAATAAAATCAAGCATGGCACCAATAATTTGCAGAAGAATTTTCACAACGAAAAAAATGATAACAAATGCGATCGCACGGTAAAAGGCATCCTCCATATGGCTGGCCTCTGAAAACAGCTTTAAAGCGGAATCCCCTCCAAAATCAGGGTACGGGATCCATAAGGTCAGTTTTGGGGCAAGTTGATCATAATAAATATAAGCAACTATGTAAGCAATAATAAAGCTAGTTAAATGAAAAAGCTGTAAGATGAAGCCTCTTTTTAGGCCAATAAAATAACCCATAATCAATAAAATAATGATAGCAAGATCCAACATAAACGATTCAATCCTTTTCCCTATTAAGTTCATCCTGCAGCTTCTCTAGCTGTTCTTTGATCCTCAGATAATCATTGACAGCATTTACTGCTGTTAAAACAGCGAGCTTATTAACATTGAGTGAAGGATTCCTAGAGCTGATTTCTCGCATTTTATCGTCAACCAATGATGCGACATGTTTGATATGATGTAAACTTTCTTTACCTAATATAACATAAGGCTGTCCGTAAATTTCTACTGTTGTTCTATTTTTCGGTGGGTTTGTCAACGGTAATGCCTCCAATCAAAGAATCCTAATCTATATCATAACACGAACGAATATGAGTCGAAAAGGTAAACAGTATCATAAACATTAAAAAGGAGTAAAAATCAATGGGAAATGTTGTATTGATTCGCGATTTAAATGAAATCATGAAGATGAAAAATTATTATGCTACCAATTTACTTGAGAAAGTTCCTCCTGGTGGCGTTTTTGCCGCAAAGACTCCTTCATGCATGATTACAGCCTATAAATCAGGTAAAGTGTTATTTCAGGGAAATACAGGGGAGGAAGAGTCGAAAAAATGGGGAGAAGCTTCTGACAAGTTGCCCTCATTTACACAAATGAAGCCTACAGCTGGAAATTTGCCGCAAAACTTCAGCAGTTTGTCTGTTATCGGTTCAGATGAAGTCGGAACAGGAGATTTTTTTGGTCCTATCACGGTTGTAGCTGCCTATGTCAAAAAAGAGGACATCCCTC
>DATFAH010000095.1:0-4221 GCA_035254805.1 Caryophanales bacterium
AAGATGAAACATTGTTGGCAAAACGGCTACGTAATCGCCCTATCCATACATATTTATGTAATGACTGCTACGGAAGAATCACCGAGAAAACACAAGCTAGAATAGATACAGGTAATTTCCGACTATATCGGACCCGTTCGAAAGAAGAAGATTGGTAAAACTAGAGGCTGACCCAAAAGGTGTCGAATAACGACTTTTTTGGGTCAGCCTCATTTTTAATTTGAAAAAAATAGAGTCACTTCAAATTTGAAATGACTCAGAAATGAAAACCAAAGAATTTTAATCTTCCTCTACAGGATAATTTTCGTATCTTTCGGGGTTTTCATTAATTTGATTAAGTGTTATATCAGTTAATATGATCGGAAAACGATCTTTTTTGATTTCCCCTTCATGTTTATAGGAAACATGATACATTGTTTTATCCTTTGAAATTTCCATATCAGATACACCGTGTTGCGAAAGTAAAATCTCCTCAAAGAGTTCTACTGTTTCTTTCGCTGCTGCGTCGTCTGGACGGGCATCATATACGACTCTTATTGTAAGCCAGTTATAAAGTGCATCCTTTAATGTTTTCATTTAATAGCCCTCCTTACTCATTTCGGCTTGCTATTTCTTTGACTGACGTATTCGAATCTTATAGATTACAAGAATTAGAGCTGCGATAAAAAGAGCCTCCGCTACAGGCAAAAAAGCCCCAAAGAAAGTCATGATTGAACAACCAAAAATCAAAAGGATATAGATGATAATCGATTTTCCAAGAGGTAATTTCCTTGCAAAGCCAAGTTTATAAACAATAATGGATAAAATAACAATGGTTATATAAAGGAGCCACATTCCAAGCTTCGGCTGTTCGTTTACTTTATAGAGAGCAGCAAAAAATGAAAGCTTTTCTGTCACATTCATTTTGCAATTAGACCTCCCATTACATCATACTACACGGGCATGGAGTAATAAACTGCTATTTTTCTCTAAAGAGATGAGCTTAGCTCATCTCTGCATATTTTTTCTTTCTAGCTATTCTTTCACGTTCATTTTTATCAAGAAGCTTTTTACGAATCCGAATCGATTCTGGGGTAACTTCACAATACTCATCATCATTTAAATATTCTAATGACTCTTCTAATGTCATAATACGTGGTTTTTTAATAACAGCTGTTTGGTCCTTTGTAGCTGATCGAACGTTTGTTGCTTGCTTTACCTTCGTAATATTGACGGTAATATCATTTTCACGCGTATTTTCTCCGACGACCATACCTTCATAAATTTCGGTTCCTGGCTCAACGAAAATAGTTCCGCGATCTTCAACTTGCATAATACCATATGTGGAAGCTTTTCCTGATTCCATTGAAACAAGTACACCTTGATGTCTTCCGCCTACTTGCCCTGGTAGCAGTGGCTGATAGCTGTCGAATGTGTGATTGATAATTCCATATCCGCGTGTTAGCGTTAGGAACTCTGTTGTATAACCAATTAAGCCGCGTGCTGGTACATTAAAAATTAATCGGACCTGGCCAGAGCCATTATTAATCATATCAAGCATTTCACCTTTTCTTGCCCCGATTGACTCCATGATTGATCCCGTATGTTCCTCTGGAATATCAATTTGGACTCTCTCAATCGGCTCACAACGAACACCATCAATTTCTCTCACAATGACTTCAGGCTTTGAAACTTGAAGCTCATAGCCTTCTCGGCGCATATTTTCAATTAGAATGGATAAATGAAGCTCACCGCGTCCTGAAACGATCCATGCATCTGGTGAATCTGTATTATCAACACGTAAGCTTACATCTGTATGCAATTGTGAACGTAATCTTTCTTCAATTTTTCTAGCCGTTAAATATTTTCCTTCCCTGCCTGCGAACGGACTATTATTGACTAAGAATGTCATTTGTAATGTTGGTTCATCAATTCTTAAAACAGGTAAAGCTTCTTGGTGTTCAAATGGACAAACGGTTTCACCAACATTGATTTCTTCCATTCCTGATACAGCGATTAAATCCCCTGCTACAGCCTCTTGGATTTCCTGACGTTTTAGGCCAAAGAAGCCAAAAATCTTAGTCACACGGAATTGTTTAACAGATCCATCCAGTTTCATTAAAGCAACTTGTTGTCCTACTTTCATTGTACCGCGGAATACTCGTCCAATCCCGATTCTTCCAACATAATCATTATAATCTAATAACGCCACCTGGAATTGCAATGGTTCTTCGCGGTTGTCAATTGGTGCAGGAATGTGTTCAACAATGGAATCGTATAAGGATTGCATGTTTTCATCTTGTTTCTCAGGATCAAGACTAGCTGTTCCGTTAATAGCTGATGCATAAACAACTGGGAACTCAAGTTGATCTTCATCCGCTCCAAGTTCAATAAATAAATCTAATACTTCATCAATTACCTCTGTTGGACGGGCAAAATCACGGTCAATTTTATTCACAACGACAATTGGTGTTAATTTTTGCTCTAATGCTTTCTTAAGAACAAAACGAGTTTGTGGCATACATCCTTCATATGCATCAACTACCAATAATACACCATCAACCATTTTCATAATCCGTTCCACTTCACCGCCAAAATCGGCGTGTCCTGGTGTATCTAAAATGTTGATTCTTGTGTTTTTATATTGAATGGCGGTATTTTTCGCAAGGATAGTAATACCACGTTCTCTTTCTAAATCATTGGAATCCATTGCGCGTTCCTCAACATGTTCATTTGAACGGAAAGTTCCTGATTGTTTTAGCAACTGGTCAACCAACGTCGTTTTTCCGTGGTCAACGTGAGCAATAATAGCGATATTGCGAATATCTTCTCTGATTTTCAAAAAATTCCACTCCTATATGGTCTAATAAAGATTGTTTATATATTGTCTCATTTACAACTAAAACATTATACCATATTTAAAGTAGAAACCTAAAAGTATTTTAGTGTACAATAACATATAAAGGTATTTGTTGTTAAAATTTCATTCAGGTGTAACGACATCTACACGAGGAGGATGAAAATGAAAGGGATAAAATGGATTTTTCTGATATTTGCTATTCTTTCTGCTGCAAGTATGATGGGCATCGGGATTGCCATTGCAGAAAAAAGCATGATCGGGGTAATGGGCAGCATCATCGCATTAATTTTTATTATGGGGTTAGGGTTTAAAACTAAACGGCGAATGAGAGAAAGCGGAGAACTTTAAGGAAAATGGTTAATGCCTTGAAACGCTGAAAATAACATTTAGAAAAGAATGGGCCTGAAATGATTTCAGGCCTTTTTTTCTTCCCATTTACCATCTTGAAGGTATTTCTTTAAAATGGTTTCATGTAAACCAGGCTTTGCAACTAATAAAGAGTCTTGGGTGAGAAAATTAAGCTTCTCTCCTCTTAAATTGGTTACAATACCACCTAATTCTTCAACGATAACCGCTCCTCCTGCAACGTCCCATGGGGCTAATCTTAATGAAATATACGCATCAATTCTGCTGGTTGCCAAGAAAACCAATTCTAATGCAGCCGTACCATATGACCTTGTCCCCCTTGCCTCCTTTGCAAGCGGAATAAGAAGCCTGTGATCAATTTTTTTGTTTTCCATCACCCAACTAGCATTTAAAGCAATTATGGATTCATTCACAGTAGCTGTTTTAAGATGAGGTAACTGTTTTTCATTCAAAAAAGCCCCATTACCCTTAATCGCATGATAAAGTTCATCATGGGCAACATCATAAACAAGTCCAATTTTTCCTACTCCATTTTCATAAATACCTAAGGAAATAGCAAAGTTTCTTTGTTGATGGATAAAATTCATCGTCCCATCAATCGGGTCAATCAGCCAAACAATTCCCGATAAGTTTTGGATTTTATCCCCAAATCCTTCTTCCCCTAATATTTTATGGGTCGGAAAAACCTCCTTAATTTCCCCGATAAAAAACTGTTCTACTTCCTTATCAATATTTGTCACTAGATCATTTGGATCTGATTTAGTTTGAATATTTAAAGTCCGGTCAAAGGAATTTCTGATCATTTTTCCAGCTTCCTTTATCCATTTCTTTGCATAAGCATCCACACTAGTCCAATCCATACAAAAAACCTCCGGGTTCTATCTAGATATTGTGCAATATGTAAATTTCTAGCTTAATAATTATTAACATAAGTCTATTAAAAAAACAGGATTCCATCAACTTTTAGGCTTCCCTTTTTTACTTTTTGAATCACATCTTTCGTCAAAATAATAAAC
>DATFAH010000096.1:0-4462 GCA_035254805.1 Caryophanales bacterium
AACAACATCCCCTTTTTTTATATCCCTTAACAGTTTTTTTTCCACTTTTTCACTGCCACCTTTACTGCTCCAATCTTCCGCCATAATCGACCAATGGATAATCTTATACTGTTTCATTAGCAGAAAATCCAATATATTTAATAAACCCCAGGGCGGACGATAATAGACAGGACGTTCTCCAGTAATTTTTTCAATAATGGCTGCACTTTTTCCTAAATGACGATGAATGGTCCAAGGACTCATTAACCAGTTGGATTTATGCACATAATTGTGCAATCCAATTAAATGTCCTTCAGCGTGAATTCTTCGAATAAGCTCCGGATATTTTTCCGCTTTAGAACCAACGACAAAAAATGTTGCTTTAATATTATGCTGTTTTAACAAGTCCAATAACATAGGGGTATAAATTGGATTTGGTCCATCATCAAAAGTAAACGCTAATTTCTCAGTATTCTCTTTCCTTTTTAATACCCCAATACCTGCACCAGCAGTAAGAAGGAATGGTATCAACCAATAAATTGATAGGAAGACCAACAGTAGTAATAAAATCTTAGTCATTTCTTGATTTTCTCCTCTCGTCCCTTGTTGTACTAATTTGTAGTATCAAGAAACTTTAAGCACTTAATCTATTTACTTCTTAAGGCTATACTTAAAATGGAGGACAATATGAAAAGTCCACCTCCAATAATAAAAGGAATTAAACTTCCATGACGCACCCCTGCAAAAATTGTGCTCACCGATATCGTATAAGGCAATATACCTAAAGCAGTCGTCCATATAAATGCCCTTTTGTTTGCTCTCAATATGCCCGCACCATAATTAATAAAATGATAAGGCACCAACGGAACAAAACGGATAATCAATAGCCCTAAGTTACCATTTTTTCGCAACCAACGATCTATTTTTTCCAAATAGGGCTTTGCTAATGGCTCAATGATCGGGCGTGCAATCCAATTAGAGAGATGATACGCTACAATTGCTCCTAAAATCCCACCGATCCAAGAATAAATTCCTCCTGCAACTGGTCCATATATTTCGATCATAAACAGAGAGACAAATTCCCCTGGAACAGGTATGATATTTACGAATGTTTGAATGATAATACCTATAACAATCCCTAATAGACCTAGATGGCGTATCGATTCAAGCCATAATTTTGCCGTACCTGTATGAAGACAAAACAAATAAAATCCTGTAAAAAGTAAGAAAAATACCAAACATCCAATGAACAACGAACGAGTTACCAGTGACTTTTTTTCAGTATATGGTTCCGGTAAGATATTTTCCATCATTCACCCCCTAATCTTGACTCTCAGCCAAATGTATACATTAGGTCGCTCAAACGATTATAGCCATTGTTCGTATTCATAATGACTTCAACTGATGCAAACGCCGATTCTTTTGGATGAAATTGTTTTGAATTCTCCCTCATCTGTTGAAGTAGTTCTTTATTTCTTAAAAAATTGGATATATGATTTATTAAATCCCGATCAGTTTTAGCTTGTACAGCCACTCCTGAACGGACTAAAAATTTTGCATTATCCTGTTCCTGACCAGGAATAGGCTTATACAGCAGCATCGGTAATTCCATGGCAATTGCTTCAAAAGTTGTAACTCCTCCCGGCTTTGTAATCATAAAATCTGATATGACCATCAATTCATGGACATAATTTATATAACCAGTAAGAAGGATACGATGTTTGGAACCTTTTAGCTTTTCCCTCAATTCCAAACGAAGTTTTTCATTATGCCCACAAACAATAATTAATTGGATTGGCTCTGGTAATGCATCAATCTCTTGAATGGTAGAATTCCCATCCCCAATCATTCCGCATCCGCCTCCCATCAATAATAAGGTTGGCAAAAGAGGATCTAAACTGTATTTCTCAAGAATTTCCTCTCGTTGAAAGGTTTGAGAGAATTGCTGACGAATAGGGATTCCAGTTACTGTAATCCGATTTTCTTCTACACCTAAACTTTTTAAAGAATCACGGACAACCCCTGAACCTACGATATATTGATCTGTGAAAGGATATACCCAACAGCTATGGTCAGTATGATCTGTTATCGTTGTTAATGTAGGAATATCCGTTAAACCAAATGATTTTAATTTTGACATGACGGCAGCAGCCAATGGGAACGTACTCACAACGACTGTTGGCTGGATTTCTTCAATCAACTTAAGCATTCTTCCTACTCCATTAGACAAAATGGTTTTCATCAAATTCGATAATTTGTTCACTCGTCTTGTTTTTTGATAGATATACCCATAAAACTGAGGGAATTTTTTCACTCCCTGAAGGTATAGGTACCGACTAAACTGATTGGTTAAAGGGTGAACCCATTCCATAAAGTCAAAAATCACCGGCTCTAATGTTGGATATCTAATTTCTATTGCATCATAAAGAGCTTGAGCTACTTTAATATGTCCATCTCCATAATTCCCGGTAAGAATTAAAACTTTCTCTTTACTTAATACGTTCATTTCTCCACTCCCCCTATTATAGTATTTATAATTAGGCTCGTACCTCCCTCATTACCAGTGCGAGTCATATAAACAATCCTGACTATACGGAAAAAGACTTCTTGGCAACAGGTTTAACTATTCGTTTCGGCACTACCAACCAACCATGCACAACGTCTACTATTTTAAATAAGCATTCAACCAATAAAATGGTAGCGAACACATCCATAAGCACATGTTGTTTTATAAACAATGTGGCAAGGATAATGGAAATTGAGAAAAATCTAATTACCCATGCGTTCCACCATTTTTTCCATGAACAATTCCGGATGGCTCGTATCATTAAATAGCTACTCATCACATGAATACTTGGGAAGCAATTATATGGTTGATCAATTTTATAAACAAACCGCAACATTCTTGAAAGGAAATCATCACCTGTTAGCACAGGGCGTACTGGACCGACAGTTTGATAAAAATAATAAATGATAAAGCATCCTAATAATCCGAGATCAAAAACAAGTATCGTTTTAAATGCTAGTGTAGAATCTTTAAAACAAAAGTATATTAACGTTATGGTTAAATAACCAACCCATGCAACATAAGGAATCACAAACCATTTCACAACAGGAATGGCATTATCTAAATTTGTAATAAGCGTATGAACTCCACGAGTGGGTGTATTTAAATATGGATAAACCAACATCATTGCTGGAATGCTCAATAAAAAAAAGAGTATGGCAACTATTTTCCATTTTTTATTCATCTTAGATTTCCTCCTCGTGTGTCTGAATGTATGATACAAAAAACTTCTTAAGGAAACCTATCATTCTTTCTGAAGATTTTCTTAATAATAAAAACAAATCTTAAGAAAAACTTCAGAATTTCTATTGACTTTTCTTAAGAGGAATAATGTACACTTTAGGCATTAGAAAGGAGAGGTTTTAAATGCAAGAAACCATTCTAATTATTGATGATGAAAAGGAAATACGTGATTTAATTGGGATTTATCTGACAAATGAGGGATATAACGTACTGAAAGCAGCAGACGGTTTAGAGGGCTTAGAATACCTGGAAGAAAACAACGTTCTTTTAGTTATATTAGACATCATGATGCCCCGTTTAGATGGAATCCAGGCTTGTTTGAAAATAAGAGATAGCAGAAATGTTCCTATTATAATGTTATCTGCAAAATCACAAGATATGGATAAGATTATGGGATTAACAACAGGAGCAGATGATTATGTCACAAAACCTTTTCAACCTTTGGAATTAGTGGCAAGAGTGAAGTCTCAGCTTCGTCGTTATCTGAGGTTTAATCAAATGGATGGAGTTACTCAACCAAATAAAGTTCAACAGTTGGATATCATTTCTATCGATGAACTGATAATAAATGTTTCTACACATCATGTCATAGTTGAGGGGCAAGAAATAAAATTAACACCAAGGGAATTTGCGATTTTAGAACTGTTAGCTCGAAACCCTGGTGTTGTTTTTAGTACAGAAAAAATCTACGAACAGGTATGGAAAGAACCCTTTTATGACTCAGAAAATACCGTCATGGTTCACATTCGGAACCTACGTGAGAAACTGGAGAACAATCCTCGCCAACCTAGGTATATAAAAACAGTTTGGGGGGTTGGGTATAAAATTGAACAATAAGAAATATTTTAAGTCCATTAGCAAAAATAACAAATATTTCACTAAACTCGTCCATCTCATTAAGACAAGTATTAGAATTCAGGTGATGCTAGCGTTTATGCTTTGTATTCTCTTTTCCTTACTTGTTTTTTTCGTTTCTAGTCCCTTCTTTGTAAGTCAGGATCGGCATCTTGATTTTACAGAGGGCATTGTAACTATTGATGAACGTGCACGGGATTTGGTCACACAGTTAAATCGAATTGATGAAAATTTAAATGGGCTTATAACGGAATTAGGAAATAAAGATTCGGATTTTAGGGATAAGTTTCTTAACCAGTCTATCCCTTCCTCAAAAAA
>DATFAH010000097.1:0-4088 GCA_035254805.1 Caryophanales bacterium
AGGATATAGAAATGAAAAGTACGATCACACAGTTGAATTACTTTCCCCTATCTCAGGTGAAGATCATACATATGCCTTTTTAGCAAAATATGAGGGATTAGCTGAGATGGAATTACAAAATAAGAAGATGTTTGATGATGAAGAATATAAAACATTGATTAGTGAATTTTTTATTGAAAATATTGTCCAGGGAAGTATGTATACTCAAATGTACCGAACCATCCCAGGTTTAAAAATGATGCAAATACGGAAAAAAATGAATAATTAACAGCACTCAAGTATATTACATAAGAATGTGAGTGGTCGCATGGATTTTTTTATTCCTAGTAGTAAAAAGGATCAAGAAAAAGGGAGTAATGAAACTAATTTAAATTGGTGGGAGCTCTCACTAATTGGTGTAGGTTGCACAATAGGAACTGGTTTTTTTCTAGGCTCATCCGTTGGAATGGAAGCTACAGGTCCATCCATAGTTTTTTCCTTTATTTTTGCTGCTTTTGGAACCTATATTGTTTATAATTTTTTGGCAAAAATGACATCCAAGGATCCACAAGAGGGGTCCTTCTGCTATTACGCAAATAAAGCATATGGACGTTGGGCGGGCTTTAGTTGCGGCTGGAATTATTGGAGTTCAAATATTTTAATAATGGGCAGTCAACTCACAGCACTCTCAATCTTATCAAAATTTTGGTTTCAGCAAATTCCTCTATGGGTCTTTGCAGCCGGCTACGCTATTCTCTCCATTTTAGTTGTGTTAACTGGAAGTAAAGGTTTTGATAAGGTAGAAAATATCCTAGCTATCATCAAAACCGCAGCAATAATAATGTTTATAATTTTAGCAGCAGCTGCATTATTTAATTGGCTTGATGGAAATGTTACACATCCAGGAATTCCAAATTCAGGCCAAGATCTTTTCCCAAAAGGTTTTAAAGGATTTTGGGCTTCTTTAATTTATGCCTTTTATGCTTATGGTGGTATAGAGGTAATAGGGCTTATGGCAACTAAGTTAAAAAAGAAGGAGGATGCGGCAAAATCAGGAATAATCATGTTGATATTGTTAGTCTTTATTTATGTGATATCACTTGGACTTGCTGTTATGATGGCTGCTTATGGGGCATTTAATGAAGAGGAAAGTCCATTTGTCACAGCGCTAAAAAAATATCATCTCAACTTTTTTCCTCATGTTTTCAATGGTGCCATTATTATCGCAGGATTTTCGACGATGACAGCATCATTATTTGGTGTAACAACATTACTTGTAACCTTGGCTGAAGGTGGAGACGCACCAAAATTTTTCTCGAAAAAACTAAAAAAGTGGAAGAACCTCCCGCTTCCATCCCTTGGACTTGCCGTTGTGGGGTTACTTTCGTCCATTATCACGGCATTACTTTTACCTGGGGAAATTTATGAATATATAACTACAGCAGCTGGCATTCTTATTTTGTTTAACTGGGCTTTCATTATCATATCTGCTTTTCGGATCTTGGATGTGAAAATGGGAGAGAAGATTTTAGCCTTTTTAGGAATTGCTCTGATCTTGGCTGCTGTAAGTGGAACAGTGGTGGACGAAACGATTCGTAATGGCTTTTTTGTCAGCTTTATATTTGTCGGTCTCATTGGTTTAGTGACCTTCATTTTGCAAAAAAAAGTCTGGGATAATAAAAATAATTCAAAAAAACCACAAAAAAATACCAGGTAATATTCTGGTATTTCTTTATCGTTCACTATTTAAACCAACCCTTTTTATGAAACCAATACGACATCCCATTTCGACAAGGAACATTAGAAAAAGTGCTCCAAAATAACCTTATTTCCAATTTATTTCAGGCATATAACGAAAATTCATCCCATAAATACCGACAATAAACGTGGTTTTGGTCTCCATTATCGAAGAAAACATTTTCAAAATAATGATTGGCAAACATGGCAACAATTATATCCCAATGTCACATTTCAGGTAAAATCAATAGTTCAAATTGATGATACTGGGCTGGTAGAGTAGGAAGTGAACGTATGAGTATAGGTCAAATTACTTTCAATACAATTATTGCTTTTATGGTTATGTACATCGTATCGAGAGCTCTCGGAAAAAAACTCATTTCCCAAATGACGTTTTTTGACTTTATAACCGCATTATCACTAGGCTCGTTAGTAGGATCTATTATTTTAGCAAAGGATATTCCAATTTGGAAAGGATCTCTTTCATTGGTAGTTTTTGCGGCAATGTCCTTTGCTGTTGATTTTACATCCCTTAAATCGTATTGGGGAAGAAAGATCTTAAATGATGTTCCGACACCGATCATAAAAGAGGGAAAGCTTATTTTTGAGGGGATGAAAAAGGTTCGATTAACCGTTGATGATCTCCTTTTTCAATTACGAAAAAAAGATATCTTTTATTTAGATGAAGTAGAGTGTGCGATCCTGGAAATTGATGGGACTATTTCTGCCTTAAAAAAACCTGAGAATCTAACACCAACCATAAAAGATTTACAACTTAGGGCTTCTTCAAGAGGGATACCACAAAACTTTATCATTGACGGAAATATTATTCCTAACATACTTGCAAAGATGGGAAAGGATGAAAATTGGGTGCTTAAAATCATCTTCCCAAACAAATTAACAGATGTTTTAGTTGCCCAAATAGATGAACAAATGAAGGTATATGTGAGTTTAAAGGAAGAGAGGCATTCCTAATAATAATTTTGGAATACCTCTCATTTATTGATTATGCAATTGGAGAGTTTTCTTTATTCCTCAATGCCTGGGGAATGTATACACAAAATGGTTCACTTTCTAAATAATCGCCAGTGACACCATATGTCCTTGAACGGGAACCACCGCAAACTTTATTAAATTCACACACTCCACATTTCCCTTTGTAATGATCAGGCTGGCGAAGTTCTTTAAAGACTTTTGCCTCCCGATAAATTTCTGCTAGCGGTTGTTCACGAACATTTCCACCGACAATTGGCAGCAATCCGCTTGGCATCACATCACCGGTATGGGAAACAAATACGAATCCATTTCCATCATTAACACCTTTAGGGGCACGTTTCAAACCATCATGCATGGAAGCAAAGTCGGTTGTAATGGAATCCTCGTAATGAATTTCTCCATTTTCGATCTTTTTCTCACGCATTTTTTGTTGTAGGACCACACGACGATAGTGTTGGGCTGCGGTTGTTTTAATATCATATGGAGCCGTTTTGCTTAGCTCGTACAACCAGCGAAAAACTTTTTCATGCTCTGCAGGTGAAATACAAGCATCAAGTTGACCTCTTCCAGTCGGAACCAGTAGGAATATGTACCACATGACTGCTTTCAATTCACCTACTAGCTTGGCCATTTCTTCTAAATGATCATAATTGTAGCGTGAAATAACCGTATTGATTTGAAGTGGCATATCTAATTCATTTAAAAATTTAATTTTTTCAAGTGTTAAATCAAAAGAACCAGGTGTTCCGCGGAAATGATCATGAATTTCTGGTGTAGGGCCATCAAGGCTAAATCCCCACCGTGAAAGGCCAACATCTTTAGCGCGCTGCATTTTTTCTTTCGTTACATTGTCTGTGGCACTTGGCACCATCGATACACGCATTCCTTTTTTAACTGCATAATCTGCGAGTTCGAAAAGATCCTCTCTCATCATGCAATCTCCGCCAGTAAAGACAAGCATCGGATTGTTCATTTCGTAAATTTGATCAAGAAGATTGATGCCTTCCTCATGGGTTAACTCACGTGGGTCTTTTACTAACTGTGCGTCAGCGCGACAGTGAACGCATTTAAGTTGACAAGCTCTAGTTACTTCCCAAATGACAATAAAAGGGTTTTGGTCATAATCAATTGACATGCCTTGTCCATGTGGATGTCCAGCTCCATGTGGGTGTCCCATACCATGTGGATGTCCATTTCCATGCATATTCATCACCAAATTTCATAAGATTTTTAAAAACATCTTTTTTGTGATTTTACTATTACAATGATGCTTCTATAGGTTAATTATAATTTTGCCATTTGGTTGTGCATGGAAGTTTTGTTACAATATTTCTACATTCCTCTTGATAATGAACACTATAAACACTATAAACACT
>DATFAH010000098.1:0-2905 GCA_035254805.1 Caryophanales bacterium
GAGGTTTTCTACACGGAATTAAGCTTTTTCTACATAGCAAAATTTTTTCTACACGAAAACTAGGTTTTTCTACATGATTTTGGCTTTTTTCTACATATTTTTAGAGGTTTTCTACACGGAATTAAGCTTTTTCTACATAGCAAAATTTTTTCTACACGAAAACTAGGTTTTTCAAAAAAATCACTAAAGCCACGATTATTGAAATCGTGGCCCTAACCTGCTATTTATTTATTTATTTAGTTTGTCTTCTGCCAGCTTAATCTGCAGTTGCACTTGTTCTGGCGATGTACCACCAAAGCTGTTTCGAACAGCTACAACATTTTCTGGGGATAAAACATTATATATATCCTCTTCAAATAAAGGGCTAAATTGTTTGTATTCCTCCATCGTTAAATCTAATAAGTATTTCTGCTGCCCAATGGCATATAAGACGATTTTCCCGATGATTTCGTGGGCTTCACGGAAAGGCAGGCTTTTTCGAACTAAATAGTCTGCAATATCAGTTGCATTTGAAAAATCGTGGTTGATTGCTTTACGCATTACATCTTTTTTGACGGTCATTGTTTCAATCATTGGAGCTAATAATTTCAGTGAGCCTTCCAAAGTTGCAATCGTATCGAACATTCCTTCTTTATCCTCTTGGAGATCCTTGTTGTAGGCGAGTGGCAATCCTTTAAGCACAGTAAGAAGCCCGATAAGATTTCCGTATGCGCGGCCTGTTTTTCCTCTTAGCAATTCTGGAACGTCAGGATTTTTCTTTTGCGGCATAATGCTTGATCCTGTGCAGAAAGAATCATCTAGCTCAACAAATTGGAACTCCTGGCTTGACCAAATCACGAGTTCTTCCGAAATTCTTGAGATATGGGTCATAATGATTGCCCCAATGGAGAGGAATTCTAAAATAAAATCCCTGTCACTCACGGCATCCATACTGTTCGGATAAACCGTATCGAATCCAAGTATTTCTGAAACACGATGACGATTAATTGGGAAAGTTGTACCTGCTAAAGCGCCTGAGCCAAGTGGAAGCCAATTCACCCGCTTTAAACTATCCACAAGTCTCTCTTTGTCACGTTCAAACATCCAAAAATATGCCATCAAATGATGGGCAAAGGAAACGGGCTGTGCACGTTGTAGATGGGTATAGCCTGGGATTAATGTTTCTACATTTCCCTTCGCCTGTTCTAATAATGAGCTTTGAAGTTCTTCTAGCAGCTCGATTAGTTCGTTTGTTTTTGTTCGTAAGTAAAGATGCATATCTGTTGCAACTTGGTCATTCCGGCTACGACCTGTGTGCAATTTACCGCCGACAGGTCCAATTTTTTCAATTAAAAGCCTTTCAATATTCATATGAATATCTTCATCTTCAACTAAAAATTCAATTTCATTATTTTCAGCCATCTTTTGAATGGAAAGGAGGCCTTCTTTAATTTTGTTTGCATCTTCGACAGGTATGATTCCACATTCACCTAACATTTGAACATGGGCCAAGCTTCCGACAATATCTTCTTTTGCCAGTTTCTGATCAAATGTGATAGATGCAGTAAATTCTTCAACTAGTTTATTCGTTTCTTTTGTAAAACGGCCGCCCCATAGCTTTGACATTCGTTGTAGCCTCCTTAAGGTACGAAGCCCCCGAAATCACTTCGAGGGCATCAATGTTATTATTTTAAGACAGTCTCTTTTTTATTAACTTCGGAGTAAACTTTTGTTGGTAAGCCCCAAATTTTAATAAATCCTTCTGCTGCTTGGTGATCAAACATATCGCCTTTTGAATAAGTAGCCAATTCTTCATTGTATAGGCTGTGGATAGATTTACGTCCAACTACAGTATGGTTTCCTTTAAACAGCTTCATGCGGATGGTTCCAGACACCACTTTTTGAGTTTCATCAATGAATGCATCAAGAGCTGGTTTAATTGGCGAATACCAAAGTCCTTCATAAATTATTTTAGCCATTTGCTGTTCAACTTGTGTTTTAAATTGAGAAACCTCACGAGTTAATGTTAAAAACTCAAGTTCTTTATGGGCATTAATTAAAATAAGGGCTGCAGGATTTTCATACACTTCACGTGATTTAATCCCTACTAATCTATTTTCAATATGATCAATACGGCCAATACCATGTATTCCGCCTATTTCATTAAGAGTCTCGATTAATTGCACTAATGGAAGCTTTTGCCCATTTAGAGCAACAGGAACACCTTGTTCGAATTCAATTTCAATATATTCAGGTGCATCTGGTGTTAGTTCAATCGGATTGGTCCAATCAAATGCTGCTTCAGGTGCTTCAGCCCATGGATCTTCTAGAACTCCGGCTTCACATGCACGCCCCCAAATGTTTGCATCAATCGAAAATGGATTATCTAAATTGATTGGAATGGGAATACCATTTTCCTCAGCATATTCAATTTCCTCATCACGGGTCATGCCCCACTCACGAACAGGTGCGACAACCTTTAAGTTTGGATTTAGGGCTTGAATGGATACTTCAAAACGCACTTGGTCGTTTCCTTTTCCAGTGCAGCCATGAGCAACCGCTGTAGCGCCTTCTTTTTCAGCAATATCCACTAATAGTTTAGATATTAGCGGTCTTGATAGGGCAGATGATAGCGGGTATTTTCCTTCATATAAACAGTTTGCTTTTAGGGCTGGTAAAATATAATCTTTTGCCAGCATTCCTTTTGCATCTAAAATATAAGCTTTAATAGCTCCAACATTTAAGGCTTTCGCTTTAATAGCTTCTAAGTCTTTCCCTTCCCCTACATCTAGACCTAGAGCAATAACATCATAACCATATTTTTCTTGAATCCATTTTACGGAAACAGAGGTGTCTAAACCGCCAGAATAAGCTAACACAATTTTTTCTTTTGCCATTTTTAAGGACCTCACATTTAAACTTGAAT
>DATFAH010000099.1:0-2740 GCA_035254805.1 Caryophanales bacterium
TCAAATGAATCTTATATCCATTCTTTCAATCGCTGTAGTTGTGTGTTTGATAAGCTATACTGTTTTTCAAATCTATCGGCATAAAGATCATCTGACCATGATAGCTGGGATGAAAATTGCCATGACTCTCTCAGTGATGACTGGGCTCGTTGCAGGATTTTTAATGAGTGTGCTTCATGGAGATTTATTTCTTTCTAGCGGAATAGGCATGATCACCGGCTTAATCGTTGGTATTTTAGCTGGGCAGCCAAAAGGAATTATCGCCATTTTGGACGGAGCAGCTTCAGGCGTAATTAGCGGAATCGTCGGAGCTATATTTGGTGTTTTTTTAGCAATTGAAAGCCCTTATATGATGTTAGGAATTATTATAGTCTTATATTTAATCATAATTGGATTTGTGATCTTGTATATCAAGGTTGAAACGAATGAGAAACTTTCATTCGACCCGAAGGCTATTTCGCCATTTTCGATTATTTCAGCAGGTGTCGTATTGATCAGTTTATTTTTATTTTTATATAGTAGTGACTATGTTAAGTTAGCAAACTCGGAACCTACTTCTGATACGAAACAAAGGGAGAAGATTACCGAAATTAATGTCACAAATGATCCAGCCCCAAAAATTAAAATGGAGGTAACGCCGACTGGATACACTCCAAACCTCATCCATGTCAAAAAAGGTGTTCCAGTAGTTCTAGAAATCCATAATCCTTTGAAGGATAGCTGTTTATCTACATTTACCATGCCAGCTTTTAATATTAATAATGTAAATTTAAAGGTGAATGATACGACTAAACTGACTTTCACGCCAACTGAAACTGGAGAATTTAAATTCAGCTGTGGGATGAATATGTATGGCGGAAAAATAATAGTAGAATAGAAAAAACAGGACTTTAAACTGAAGTCCTGTTTTTCCATTTTGAAATTTATTATCTTATTATGCTATTTGATTTCCGATGGGTTTTCTTGAACATAAACATCCACCCTACTCTTCAATGGTAATTGGTGCTTGCTTAGCAGCCATTTTTGCGCAATACCATTGGTACCCAACATAACCAAAAAAGAAAGTACACCGAATCCATCTCGGTGTACTTTCCAATTATAGTTGTTCTTGTTGATTTTTATATTTTCTAAATGGCCACCAGTTCGCTTCTCCAAATGTTTTAACCATTACAGGCATCAACAGTGGTAGGACGATTATGGCATATAGGAAAAGTCCGATTAAGAGAATGGTCGCGATTTGCAGTAGGGATAGAACTCCGGAAGGCATCATGGCTGCAAATGTTCCACCTAAAATGATTGCAGCTGAAATGATGACGGTACCCATTTTTTTCATCGATAAAAGAATCGCTTCCTCAACTGAAATATGCTTAAATTCGTTGAATCGATCCATTAAGAATATACTGTAATCTATTCCTAAAGCCATCAATATAACGAAAGCGAAAAATGGTACGGCCCAGCTTATTCCAGAGTAACCTAGCCAGTTAACAAAAATGGTTTCTGAAATCGCCATGGATGTATAGTAGGTCAAAATTAACGATCCAATTAAATAGATTGGCATAATAAGGGAACGTAGCAGAATAATTAAGATCAGGCTAATCCCTGCAAGCATAAGAACAACCGTTCTAGAATAATCATGCTCTGAAATGGAATCAAGATCATGATATACACTTGTGACTCCACCGATTGCAACCGTAGCATTCTCCAGTTTTGTGTCTTTAACTACACGTTTGACCGTTTGCACTAGAACAGGAATTCGATTAATCGCAGAAATAGAGTATGGATTTTTATTAAAGACCACATCCAACGTCATTACTTTCCGATCTTTTGATAAATACACATCTAAAACTTGGGCAAAATCCTTTCCTTCCAGAACATCTTGAGGAATATAAAATCCATTTTGCTTCACTTTTGAAACGTCTGCTAAATAATCTTGTGCCGAATTTAAACCATCAGAAACTTTGTTTAAACCATCTGCACTTTTTGTCAAGCCATCAGATAGCTGATTCATTTGACCGCCTAAATCTTCAAATCCAACTAGAAGCTGTTGTTGGCCATCATTTAATCTATTAAAACCTGCAGAAAACTTGGATAGGTTCGAAACAATTTGTCCTTGGCCATTTGCCATGGCATCAAGGCCTGCTTTTTGCTGAGCAATGCCATTCACAATTCCTTCCATACCCTTTACAAGCTTTTCTTGACCAGCAATTGCATCTATAAACTGTGAATTTGCGGTTGTAATTCCTGCTTGGGCTTTAGCTAATCCAGCATTCAACTGTTCTAAACTTTCACCTAGTGATCCTGTAATATTTTGTGCATCTTGAACATTCGATTTAATTGCTAAATAATCCGGATTTTGTGAAAAAGTTGGATTGCTATCGAGATTGATAAAATTTTGCTTGGTACTTTGCAACAGATCTTGTGCGGATTTTACACCATCTGCCGTCTGGTTATAACCAGTTAGAAGATCACCTAAACCATTCTCAACATTTTGATACCCACCTAACAGCTGTTTATAGCCATTAAGCAAAGCTTTCGAGTTTGTGTAGATTTGCTCCATTCCGCTTTTAAGCTGATCTGAACCCATTGAACCTTGTTTCAGGCCATCCTCAATATCAGATAAACCTTTCTTCAAAGGATCCATTCCTGATTTCAGTTGATTTGTTCCCGAAATTAAGTCTGAAATTCCATTTGTTGCTTCCTTCATTTTTGGTTCATTCGCTGCAATACCTTTTCCCGCATC